>JANRLG010000293.1:0-32613 GCA_033762835.1 Thermoanaerobaculia bacterium | reverse complement strand
CCAACAGCGGCCGATATCTCGTCCGTAGGGGCGGCCCCCCGTGGCCGCCCTCTTCCGGGCCGTCCTTCTCGACTTGCACTGTACTAGTACACATGGTACAGTTATCTCCGACATGGAGGTCCGATGAGTCGAACCCGCCCTCTCCTGATTCAAATCACGACCGGCGACAGCCGGTCGATCAGCAAACAAATCGTCGATGCGGTGCGCCTGAAGGTGGCTACCGGTGAGCTCGTGCCCGGCGCCCAGCTGCCGAGCGTGCGCGGCTTGGCGCAGCAGCTCGGCATCAACCCCAACACGGTGGCCAAGGCCTATGGCGAGCTGACCACGGAAGGTTGGCTCGAGTCTCGCCAGGGCTTGGGTTTGTTCGTGGCGCCACCGCGACAGCGGCTCTCGGAATCCGAACGCGAACGCCGCCTGGACGAGGCGATCCAGCGCTTCGTGCACGAAGTCGCCGCCCTCGACTACTCCCCCGACGAAGCCTTGGCGCGCCTGGATCGCGAGCTCCAGGTGCTCGTCACACGGCGCACGGCGTGATTTGGAGATCGCCATGAACCCACAGACCTTTCCCGAGCTCGTCATCGAAACCCGCGGCCTATCGAAGCACTTCGGCGCCAAGTTGGCCCTCGACCACCTCGATCTCCGGGTCCCTCGGGGCGGCATTCACGCCATCGTGGGCGCCAACGGCGCCGGTAAATCGACGCTGTTCCGCATTTTGCTCGGCTTCTTGCCGCCGAGTGCCGGCACGGCGCGCATTCTCGGCCGCGACTGCCAGGCCCTGACGCCTTCGGACCGCGGGCGCATCGGCTTCGTCAACGAGGAGCACACGCTTCCGGGCTGGATGTCCGTCGGCGCGGTGATCGCCATGCAGCGCCGCCACTACGCCCGCTTCCAACCGGCCGTCTTTGCCGAGGTCCTCGGCCACTACCACGTGCTACCCGAGCAGCGCGTCGGCCAGTTGTCCCGTGGCGAGCGCGCTGGTCTCAATCTCGCCCTCGCCCTCGCCCAGAGCCCGGAGCTACTGGTGCTCGACGAGCCGACGCTGGGCCTCGACGTCGTCGCCAAACGCGCCTTCCTCGAATCCCTGCTCTACAGCTCGGCGGTGGCGGACTGCACCGTCGTCTACTGCTCCCACCAGATGGAAGAGATCGAACGCGTGGCGGACAACCTGATCATCCTCGAAGGCGGGCGGCTCAAGAACATGTCGGCTCCCGACGACTTCCGCGCGCGGGTCCGCCACTGGGTGGCCGACATCCCGTTCCGCGGCCCGGAGCCCGCCGCGGTGCCGGGGCTGCTCGAGCTCCAGCGGCTCGACGGGCTCCACCACTTCCTGGTGCTCGACCAGGACGACGGCTTCGCCGACTTCCTACGCGCCCAGGGTGCCCGCTCCGTCGCCAGCCAGCCGGTGAGCCTCGATCGCGCTGTCAACGGCTTTCTCGCCAAGAACCACGCCGCTCCGGCCTCGGCCTGAGTCTTCGAGAGGAACTTCCGATGTCCGACCTCTTTTTCGCCGAGCTGCGACGGTTCCGCTCCTGGGCTCTCGCCGCTGCCGTCCTGCACCTGACCGTGCTCGGGTTTCTCACCCGCATGGTCGACCTCGCCCAGCAACCCCTCGTCGTCTACCGCGCCTTCGGCGCCGTCTACTTCGCCATCGGCCTGCTGCTCGGGCTCTATCAGATGGGCAGTTATCGCCGCCCCAACACCTGGCTGCAACTGCTCCACCGCCCCGTGCCGCCCTGGCGGATCGCCCTCGAGCTGGCCACGGCCTGTTTGGTGCTGCTGGCCGCCGCCATCGGCGGGCCGATCCTGATCACCGCGGGGGGCCAGGAGCTTTGGACTGCACGCGTAGTCGATTTCCGGCATTTCCTACTCGCGCCCGCGGCGTCGTTGCTCGCCGGGTGCGGCTACCTCGCCGGGGCCTACACGCTGCTCGCCGGACGGCGCTGGGGAATTCTGGTGCTGGTGCTGCCGGCGCTCCTCGCGGTGTCGACCGCGGGCGGGGTGGGGGCTCTGGTCATGCAACTGCTGGTGTTGCTGGCGCTCGGCGGCCTCGTGCTGATCGCCTTCGAGCCCGAGCGCGGCCGCACCCCGCGGCGCCCCTTGGCCCTCGCGGCCACCGCCCTGCCGGTGATGGTCGGGGTGCTGATCACTTTCCGCTTCGCCGGTTTCCTGTTCGAGATGGGCTGGATTCTCGCCGGCAGCCATCCGCTCAACAGCACGCCGCCGCCGGGCGGTTACGTCGAGGCCACCCGCGCCGACGGCAAGGCCCTGCTGGCCGCCGGCATCGGCCCCGCGGACGACGAGTTGCGCCGCCAGCTGCATGCCGAGGTGCGGCTTTCGGAGGTCCACGCCCTCGGCCGGTTGTACGAGCGGGAGCCCCGGCGGAACGAGCTGACCAACCCGGCTCCGATGGAGTTCGATGACGCGGAGCGCCGCGTGCGCTGGGTCTTCAGCCACGACAGCGGCCGCTTCCACGGCGTGCGTTTGACCGACGGCGGCGCCCATCTGACCGACCACGGCGACCTCGGGGCCGGAGCCGACGGAACGCCGTTCCCAACCCCGGCGCTGCCCTTCGGCGACGGACTGGTCGCCACCACGAGCACCGTCTACCAATACGACAGCGTGTCTCAGCGGCTGTGGCCGCGGCTCGCCGTGCCCGCTCCGGAAGTCTTGGCCGGCGCCGCCTTGGCTCCGGTGGGCGACCACGTGGCGGTGTTTTCGGACCGGGCGCTCTACTTCTACGACGCCCGCGAGTTCGGCCTCGGGCAGCACCTCGTGCCGGCCCGCCTGCGCCTGCCGATGCCGGGGCCGGCCGGCGAGCTGGTGCGCATCGACCTAATCGAGCGGCTCGACGGCTACCTCGTGTCGTTTCTCTATGGTGCCGGCGCGCTCGATGGCCGAGCGCGGCCCTTCCAGGAGGTCGTGCTGGTGGACGGCCAGGGCGCCGTTCAGGTCCTGCCGCGGCGGGAGCTGCCGGTCGACGGGCCGGCTGCCTGGCACCACCTGCAGTTCTGGCCTTCGCCGGTGTTGAACGCCCTCGCTGAGGGCGCCGAGACGCTCTTCGCCGCGCCCTCGCCGTTGCTCGCCACGGCCCCCCCGCCGCGCCCGGTGGCCCTGCGACTCCTGGCCCTCGGCTTGTGCCTGCTGTCCCTCGTCCTGGCCTTCTTGAGATCACGGCGGTTGCCGTTGTCGCCCGCGGCGCGCTGGGGGTGGCTCGCGGCCTGTGGCTTGTTCGGCTTGCCTGCGCTGGTCACCCTGTTCTTGCTGCACCCGGCCCCCGAACGCTGGGCCCCGGCCCCCGCGGCCACTCCCGCGCTCGCCTGAGGAGAACACCATGCCCACGTTGCCCCACCGGGCGCGGACTCTCCGCGCCGTGGTCCTCCTTGCGTTCGGTCAACTCGCCGCGGGCTTCGCTCCCGCGAGCGCGGAGGAGCCCACCACTTGGCGGCAGGCCGTTGCGATCGAATCCCGCCGGCCCGCCTTGTCTACCTTGCCGCGCGCCGTCTTCCTGCAACGGCCGAACGTCCTGTCTCCGCGCTTGTCGCCCGATGGCCGGCGCTTGGCTTACCTGCTCGACCGCGACGACCGGGTCGGCCTGTGGCTGGTCGAAACGGCGGGCGGCGAGGCCCGGCGCCTGCTGGCGGAAACCGACGCGACGGCCGCGGCATGGTCCCGGGACGGTCGCTTCCTGTTCTTGATCTCGGAGCGCCAGGTGGGCGCCTTGCCCCTCGACGGCCAACCCGGGGGTGGCTTGGTGACGGCGTTACGCGGCGCCGAGCGACGGCGTCTGCTGGGCGTCGACCCGGTGCACCCCGCCGCGCTCCTGGTCACCGCGGAGGACGTCGCCGCGGGCAGCAACCCACTCGACCCCGGCACACCGCGGCGCTTCCGACTGCTCCGGCTGGCCCCCGACGAGGGGCCGGTCACGCTGCACGAGAGCCCCCACCTGATCCTGTCCGCCGCCTTCGACGGCGATGGCCAACTGGCCTTCCTGGGCCTCGTCGACGGCGGCGAGCAGGTCGTCGCGGCGGTGACGCCGTCCGGCGGCGTTCGGGAGATCACCCGCTGCACCCCTGTGGCCGCCCCCGGTTGCCGGCTGATCGGCACCCTACCCGATGGCTCCGCGGCCTTCGTTCACGGTCACCTGGAAGAAAACTTCGGGCATCTCGCCCGGCTCGATCGTGACGGCACGGTCCAGCCCTGGCACCGGGACCCCCACGGGGAAGCCGATCTCGACGAGGTCACCTTCGACTTGACGACCGGGATGCCGCGACTGGCCAGTTACCGGAGCATCGTCGCCCACGTCCACGGTCTCGACTCGGAGGCTGCCCGCCACCTGGAGCGGATCACCCGGCAGCTGCCAAATCGCGATCTACGCTTCCAGATCGGCCGGGAGCGCTGGCTGGTGAGCGAACGCAACAGTGATCGCCCGGGAGAATGGCTCCATCTCTACGATCCAGCCCGCGGCCGGCTGGCGCCGGTGCTCCACGAGCTCCAGCCGGACTCGCTGCCGCGGCAGGCGCTGGCGCGCAAACTTCCGTTCGCCTACGAAGCCTCCGATGGCCATCGGCTCCACGGTTTCGTGTTCGTGCCCCCGGGCCACGACCCGGCTCGGGCACCGCTCATCACCCAGGTCCACGGTGGACCCTGGAACCACGTCGAGGTCGGTTGGGACGCCGTGGCGCAGTTTCTGGCCAACCGGGGATTCGTCGTCTTCCAACCCAACTTCCGGGGTTCCACCGGCCACGGCCGCGACTACCTCGAGGCCGCCCGCGGAGACTTCGGCAACGGCCGCGTCCAGCAAGACATCGTGGACGGGGTGCGCCAGCTGATGGCCGCCGGCATCGGCGATCCGCAACGGGTGGCGATCACCGGCGGCTCCTTCGGCGGTTACTCGACCCTCGTGGGCTTGACGTTCCAGCCCGAGGTCTTCCAGGTCGGCGTCGCCTTCGTGCCGCCCCCGGACTTCGGCTGGGCCATCGACTGGAATACCCGCGAGACCGACGGCAGCGTCGTCGCCGGGGTGCCACTGCGCGACAGCCTGGCGGCCCTCGGCCTCGGCGCTCCCGAGAGCCGCGAGCGCCTGCGCCGCGAGTCACCCCGAGCCCACGCCGCTCGGCTTCGCCGCCCCGTGGTCCTGGTCGCCGCCGGTCGCGACGACCGGGTCGCCCTGCGCAGCGTGCTGCACTACGCCGCGACTCTCGACGTGCTGGGCAAGGACGTCACCCTCTACGTCGAGCCGGAAGCCGGCCATGCCGCCGCGGACGACCTCTCCCGAGAAATGCTGTTGTACCTCTTGGAAGCCACGTTTCACCGCCACCTGGGCGGCCCCGAACCGGCGCCGCCGAGCCAAGAACTCGCCGAGAAGCTGGCGCGCGACCAGCGGCTGGGCAACGAAGGTCAGATCGCCGTGGGGTCGACCCAGGTAAGGCCGTAAAATCGCGTGAACCCGCGGTCCACCGAAACCAAGGGGGCCTGCCTCTCGAGCGCGAGCAGCGCCAAGTGGGCCGGCACGCCGCGCTTCGCCATAAGATCCCAGCCCAGCCCAGCCCCGCGCTTGCGATCACCGAGAAACAAGCCCATGCAGAACACGCTGGTCGGTCAGCGGATCCTCGTCACCCAGGCCTCGGAGTTCATGGGACCCACGCTGTGTGAGGTCTTCGCCGAGCAAGGCGCGGACGTGGTGCGTTGCGAGGGCGGCTTGTCCTCGCCGGGAAGCGCCGAAGCCGCCGTGGGCGAAGCCGGCGATCTCGACGTTCTGGTGGCGAACCTGGCGCTGCCCGCTCCCGGCACGCCGGCCACCGAGGTCACCGAGGACGAGTGGCGAGCGGTGTTCGGGGCCCTGGTCGACCCCCTGCCGCGGCTGGTCCGTGCCGTCGTGCCCCGCATGGTCCAACGCGGCGGCGGCAAGATCCTCGTCGTCGGCAGTGCTTCGGCCCTGCGCGGCATGAAGCGGGCATCCACCTACAGCGCGGCCCGTGGAGCACAGCTGGCCTACGTCCAGGCGGTCGGCGTCGAACTCGCACCGCGGCGGATCCAGGTCAACGCCATCGCGCAGAACTTCGTCGACAACCCGACCTACTTTCCCCCCGAAGTCCAAGCCAACCCGAGATTCCAGGAGCGACTGGCGCGGGAGGTGCCGCTCGGCCGCTTGGTGGCCGCCCGGGAGGACGCCCTGTTCGCGGCCTACCTGTGCAGCAAGGCCGCGGACTGCTTCGTCGGGCAAGTCTTCCCGCTCTGCGGCGGCTGGGTCACTCGCTAGCCGCGCCGCAGCGATCTCGGTTCTCCTCAAGAAACCAGGAGTCCGACCAGCGCGGAAGCGGCGATGATCACGGGTACCAGCAGCTTGGAACTCCACCGGAACAAGGCGGCCAGCGCGGCGACGAACACGAGGGTCGCCAGGGCCTGAGTGAGGACCGCGGCCAGAATCTGGAGGGCGGTGGCCGCGATCAGCCCGACCACGGCCGCGGTCACGCCTTCGAGCCACGACTTCAGAGTCGGCCGGTGGAGGATCCGCTCGAGCACCCCATGGCCGATCAGCGTGAAGGCGAAGGCCGGGGCGAAAATCCCCAGAGTGAGGGCTAGGGCGCCGGCCCAGCCACCGCCGAGATAACCCACGAAGGTGGCGAAGATGATGAGCGGCGCCGGGAGCATGCCCGACAACGCGAGGCCGTCGAGAAACTCGGCGTTGGTCATCCAGCCGCCACGAACGACCGCATCCTGCTGAAGAAAAGGAATCACCGTGTAGGCGCCCCCGAAGGTCAGCGACCCGCTTCGAAGCCCCGACCAAGCGAGAGCTCCCAGACTCGGATCGGACCGAGCGGTGGTCGGCGGGGTGGCAAAGCCAGCTGGGGCCGACGCCCGGTCGGGGCGACAGAACCAGGCTCCCAGACTGACGACGGCCACGACGATGAGACTCGCGGCCCACCGGTGACGACCTCGTTGCGCGAGCCAGTAGAACAACCCACCGGCCAAAAGCGGCAGAGCAAAATGGACGCCGGCCAGTTGCGCTCCCGCCGCGAGCCCGGCGATGGACGCAGACCACCGGTCGTGGCAGCAGTGGGAGCCGATCCGGAAAACCGCGCGGACGATGAGCGCCGCCACCGCGGCCTGTACGGTTCCGAAAGCCGCGCGGACAACCGGCGCGTCGAGGCCGAACCGCGAATACCACCAGGAGAGGGCGAACATCAGCACGAAGCCGGGAAGCATGAACCCGAGTCCCGCGAGCAAACCGCCGACTCTGCCCCGCGACAACATGCCGAAGTAGACGCACAACTCATGCGCCTCGGGACCGGGCAGTACCTGGTAAACGGCGAGGGCGCGACGAAACTGCTCGGGGGAGATCCAGCGCTCTTCCTCGACGAGCTCTTGTTGGATCATGCCGATCTGGGCGACCGGACCACCCCAAGCTAGAGATCCGAACTTCAGAAAGCGTAAAAAGAGCTTGCCGAGTGGTTCCCGGGGCACAGAACCTTCGGCCGGCACGGGGGTGCTCGAGGTCGATGGATTCTTCGGCATCTCCAGCACCTCACGTCCCGATCGTGCCGCCGTCTGGGCGTCTAGGTCGCAGAGTCGGCGACGGAGCTGCTGCCGGCCCCAGTCAGTTGTTCGAGGGCGGTGCGGTCGAGCAGTCGGAAGCCGGACTTCTCGGTGGTGACGAGCCCTCCTTGCGACCAACGACTCATCACCCGAATCGCGGTTTCGATCGTGGTCCCGGTGAGATCGGCCAGTTCCTGCCGAGACAGGGCAAGCGGCAGAAAAACGCTGCCCGTGGGCTCCTTCTCGCCGAGCCGTTCCGCGAGCTTCAGAAAGAGCAAAGCGAAGCGGGCTTCCACCCGGCTGCCGGAGACTTCGGCGATCCGCCGTGTCAGGTCCATGAGTCGGACCGACAGCCCCACGAGCAGCCCGCGGGCGAACGACGGGCAACTGTCGAGCAGCTGGAAGAACGCCGTGCGGGGAAACACGATGCAGGTGGCGGGTTCGAGCGCAACCGCCGTGGCCGGGTAGGGTCTCGATTCGTAGGCCGCCACGGCCCCGAGCGGATCTCCCGGACCGAGGATTTCGAGGATCACCTCTCTGCCCGCGGGCAGCAACTTCTGAACCTTGACGCGCCCTTCGATCAATGTGTAGTGAAGCTCGGACGGCTCGCCTTCGACGAACACCGCCTGACCTCGGGCGTAGGTCCGGACTTGAGAGACCTCGGCCAAGCGGTTGCGGTCTTCTTCGGAGACACGCCGATACAAGACATTCTGGCGAAGAAGGGCGGCAACCGGCGTAGACACCGGTGGATCTTAAGCGCAAGCCCGGGCGTCCGAACGGAACAGATTTCTGCGCCGCTATGACGACCGTCATACCCATTCCCAGCCGGATGGCCGCAAACTCGCTCCAGACCCGAAGGCACTTCGCGGAAAGGACGCTGGGCATGGCTGAGACTTCGACACCCCCGGCCGGGGCGCTCGACCGGCGAGGCTTCGTCGGCTGGTTCGGCGGACTTGGTTTGGGCGCCGCCCTCGCGGGCGCCTACGGTACCCTGGCCGCGTTCTTCGGCCGCTTCCTCTACCCCGTCGGCCCGCCGGCGACGAGCTGGTTGTACGTCTGCGAGCTCGCGCGCTTGGCGCCCGGCGAGTCCTTGACCTACCTGACGCCCGGCGGCGCCACCGTGGCCGTCGCGCGGCGGGAAGCCTCGGCTGACGCGGACGCCTTCGTCGCGTTGTCGTCGGTTTGCCCGCACCTGGGCTGCCAGGTGCACTGGGAGGCCCAGAACCACCGTTTCTTCTGCCCTTGCCACGGCGGCGAGTTCGATCCCGGCGGCAAGGCCACGGCCGGCCCGCCGGCGAAAGCGGGGCAGTCCCTGCTGCGCTACCCGCTCAAGGTGGAGGGCGGATTGCTCTTCATCGAGGTCGCGGCGGACGGCATGGCCGAAGGAACGGGCCGCGAGATTCACCCGCGCCGGGTTCCCGGCCCGGGCCACGATCCTTGCTTGGAGCGCCGGTCGTGAAAACCGCCGTCGCCCGGTGGTTCCAGGAACGGCTGCCGGTCGACCCCGGCGCGTTCCGCGAGCTCACCAACGAGCCCGTTCCCAACCACTTGAAGCACTGGTGGTGGGCGCTCGGGGGAACGCCGGCGTACCTCTTCATAATCCAGGTCGTGACCGGCATTCTGCTGGCGTTCTACTACCAGCCGGGCACCACCACCGCCTACGAATCGGTTTCCTACATCACGAACGAGGCGGCCTACGGCTGGCTGTTGCGCGGCATCCACCGCTGGGGCGCGACTTTCATGATCGCCGCCGTGGTGCTCCACCAGATGCGGGTGTTCTTCACCGGCGCCTACCGCAAACCCCGGGAAATCAACTGGATGGTGGGCATGTGCCTGCTCGTCGCCACGTTGATGCTCGGGTTCACGGGCTACTGCCTGGTGTTCGAACAGCTCTCCTACTGGGGCGCTGCAGTGGGCGCCAACATCGCCGGGGCGGTGCCCGTCTTCGGCGGCTTCATCAAGACCGTGATGCTCGGCGGTGACGGCTACAACGAGCACACGCTGCCGCGGTTCTTCGTCCTCCATGCCGCGGTGCTGCCGGTGCTGCTGACGATCCTCGTCGTCGTGCACATCGCGATCATCCGCATCCAAGGTGTCACCGAGTTCGAATTCGCCAAAGACAAGGCCGCGGCCAAACCCAAGCACTTCCACTTCTTCCCCGACCACCTGCTGAGCGAGCTCATTCTCGGGCTCGCGCTGACGCTGGTGCTGACGGTGTTCGCCTGCATCCTGCCGGCGACCCTGGGACCCAAGGCCGACCCGTTGACCACCCCCGAGGTGATCAAGCCGGAGTGGTTCTTCTACGTCGCCTTCCGGTGGCTGAAGCTCTTTTCGGGCACCTTCGCCGTG
Source organism: Thermoanaerobaculia bacterium (assembly GCA_033762835.1). Lineage (GTDB taxonomy): Bacteria > Acidobacteriota > Thermoanaerobaculia > Multivoradales > DATKCC01 > JANRLG01. The sequence goes on along the minus strand of JANRLG010000293.1, from coordinate 22,728 downwards.
CTGACCACCGGCCTCGTGGTGTTCGTGATGTTCCTCTGGCCGTTTTTCGACTCGTGGCTGCGCAGGAAGACCCGCTTCGCCGAGGCGAGTGTCTGGATCGGCCTGATCGGAGCCCTCCTGATCATCACCCTGACCGTCTGGGAAGCCGTCGTGGCTCACTGATCGAAGAGGACGAACCCACCATGACCCTCGAACAGAAGCGCATCGTCATCATCGTCCTGTCGCTCCTCTTCTTGGCCTCGCTGGTCTTCGTCCAGCGGCTCGAGGTGGCCCGCCGGGCCGAGGAAGCGGGCATCACCCGGCACACCGCGGCGGTGCCCGCCACCTCGAAGGCCTGCGTCGACTGCCACGCGCAAGGCACCCCGGCCATCGTCGCGCACTGGCGAGACTCGACCCACTCCACGACCGGCGTCGGCTGCGTCGACTGCCACCAAGCTAATCCCTCGGATGCCGACGCCTTCGTGCACTACGGCGCCACCATCGCCACGGTGATCACGCCCAAGGACTGCGCCCGCTGTCACAAGGCGGAGGACGAGGAGTTCGAGGCCAGCCACCACGCCGCGGCGGGCAACATCCTGGCGTCGCTCGACAACTTCCTGGCCGAGACGGTGGAGGGCCATCGCGGTCCGTTCAACCCTCATTCCCCGACGCCCGGCAAAGCGGTCGACGCCGTCAACGGCATGGCCAGCGCCTTCTCCGGATGCCAGCAGTGCCACGGCTCCAAGGTCGCGCTCCAAGGTTCGGACGGCTCGATGATCACCGTCGATCAGCTGAAGCCCGATCCCACGGGCAAGCCGACGAACCTCGACGTCGTGGCCAAGATCGTCAAGGACGAAAACGGCAAGCCCAAGTTCCACACCGGTACCTGGCCCAACACCGGCATCGGCCGGTTGAACCTCGACGGCTCCCGGGGTTCCTGCTCGGCCTGCCACAGCCGCCACGACTTCTCCCCGCGCCGCGCCCGCCAGCCCGAGAACTGCGGCAAGTGTCACCTCGGGCCGGACCATCCCCAGAAGGAGATCTACGAGGAGTCGAAACACGGCGTGGCCTACCGGGATCTCAAAGACGAGATGAACCTGGATGCCAAAAACTGGGTCCTGGGCGAGGACTACACCCAGGCGCCGACCTGCGCTACCTGCCACATGTCCGCCAACACCCGGAACGGCCGCAAAGTCACCCACGATCCGGGCGAGCGCATCTCCTGGACCAACCGGCCGCCGATCAGCCTGGTCATGGACACCGACGTCAACGGCAAGATCGTCACCGTGGCGGACCCGGCCGAGCGCCAGAAGCTGGTGGCCGACACCGCCGAAACCAAGCGGACGCGCATGAAGCAGGTCTGCCTCCACTGCCACACGCCGGACTACGTGAACGGCTTCTACCGCCAGTACGACGACCTGGTGATCCTCTACAACGAAAAGTTTGCCAAGCCGGGCAAGGCCATCGTCGATGCCCTCCAAAAGGAAGGGTTGATCACCCCGACCCAGTTCGACGACAAGATCGAGTGGACCTGGTACTTCCTCTGGCACCACGAGGGCCGGCGGGCGCGCCACGGCGCCTCGATGATGGCGCCCGACGACACCCACGGGCACGGCATGTTCGAGGTGGCGGATCGCTTCTACATGGAGCTGCTGCCCGAGGCGCGCGAGCTCACCGAGAAGGGCGGCGCCGCGGGCGACCGGGTAGACGCGGTGATCGATGCCATCCTGAAGCGCCCGGAGCACGCCTGGTACCAAGAAGGGGCCACCGACGCCGCCGAGAAGATCCGCGCCGCCATGCAGGAACGGTACGGCCAGGGCAAGGTGGGCAACTGACATGGCCAGCCGGCGCGATTTCCTGAAGATCCTGGCGACCGGAGCACCGGTCGTGGCCCTCTCCTGCCGCGATCGCGAAGCGGCCGACAAGATCGTCGACACCGCCACGCGCGACGCCGATCTCTCCTGGCAGAAGGCCCCGTGCCGCTACTGCGGCACCGGCTGCGGGGTCGAAGTCGGGGTCAAGGACGGGCGCGTCCAAGCCGTGCGTGGCGACCAGGCGAGCCCGGTCAACCGCGGCCTCCTGTGCGTCAAGGGGTACCACCTGCCGGCGATGTTGTACGGCGAGGATCGCCTGACTCACCCGCTCCGCCGCCATCCCGATGGCCGGGAAGAGCGCATCGGCTGGGACGAGGCGATCGGGCTCATCGCCAGCGAGTACCAGAAGGCGCTCGACACGACGGGGCCCGACAGCGTCGGCATGTACGGCTCGGGGCAATGGACGGTCTTCGACGGATATGCCGCCTTGAAGTGGGTCAAGGGCGGCATGAAGTCGAATCATCTCGACCCCAATGCTCGGCTGTGCATGGCGAGCGCCGTGTCGGGGTTCATGACCCAGTTCGGCTCCGATGAGCCCATGGGTTGTTACGAGGACTTCGAAGCCGGCCAGGACTTCATCCTCTGGGGCAACAACATGGCCGAGATGCACCCGGTGTTGTTCTCCCGCATCCTCGAGAACAAGCGGCAAAACCCCGGTGTCCGCATCGTCGACTTGGGTACCCGGCGCACCGCCACCACCCACTACGCGGACCTCTACGTCGAGTTCAAGCCGGGGACCGATCTCGCCCTGGCCAACGGCATCCTCCACCTGCTGGTCAAGAATGGCGCCGTGGCCGAGAGCTTCGTGGCGGAGAACGTCACCTTTCGCCGCGGCATCGAGGACCTCGAGACGATCGGCTACGGTTGTTTCGGAGACCAGGCCGAGGTCTACAAGTTCCAGGATCAGGCCCAGGAAAGCACCTTCGAGGAGCTGGTGGCCTTCCTGGCCGACTACACGCCGGAGAAAGTCTCGGCGATCTCCGGCGTCCCGGTGGCCCAGATCCACACCTTGGCCGAGATCTACGGCGACCCCCAGCGTGGCACCGTCTCGCTTTGGTGCATGGGCGTCAACCAGCACGTCCGCGGCACTTGGATGAACAACCTGATCACCGATCTGCACCTGTTGACCGGCAAGATCGGCCGCCCCGGCGCCAACCCCTTCAGCTTGACCGGCCAACCCTCGGCCTGCGGCACGGCCCGCGAGGTCGGCACGCTCGCGAACCGGTTGCCGGCCGACATGGTGGTCACCAACCCCGAGCATCGCGAGAAAGCCGAGAAGATCTGGAATCTGCCGGCGGGCACGATCAACCCCAAACCCGGCCACCACGCCGTCGACCTCTTCCGCGCCTTCCAGCGCGGGGACGTCAAAGTCCTGTGGATTCAGACCACCAACCCGTGGGTCACGCTGCCGAACCTCCATCGCTTCGAGCGCAAGCCCGGCGACGGCCGCTTCCTGGTCGTCTCGGACATCTACCCGACGCCCACGACGGCGGTGGCCGACTTGGTGTTGCCGTCGGCCGCCTGGGTCGAGCGCGAAGGTGTTTTCGGCAACAGCGAGCGACGCACGCAGCAGTGGAACCAGATGATCGAGCCGCCGGGCGAGGCCCGCGAGGACGCCTGGCAGATCCTTCAGGTGGCGAAGAAGATGGGGTTGGGCCACCTCTTCCCCTGGCCCGAGAACGACTGGCACGAGCCGATGTTCGAGGAGTACCGCCAGTTCACCCTCGGCGTCGGTAAAGACCTCGCGAGCTACGCCGAGCTCAAGACCACCCGGGGGAAACTCTGGCCGGTCGTCGACGGCAAGGAGACCCGGTACCGCTATGCCGCCGGGTTCGACCCCTACGTCAAGAAGGCTTCCGGCGTCGAGTTCTACAAAGCCAAGGCCTACCACGGCAGAGCCGCGCTCTGGCTGCGGCCCTATCACCCACCGGCCGAGAGCCCCGACGCCGAGTTCCCCTTCTGGCTCTCGACCGGGCGCGTGCTCGAGCACTGGCATACCGGCTCGATGACCCGCCGCGTCCGCCAGCTTCACCAGGCGGTGCCCGAGTCCTACGTCGAGATCAACCGTGCCGACGCCACGGAGCTCGGGGTCAAGGACGGCGATCGGGTGCGCTTGCTCTCCCGTCGGGGGCGTATCGAGCTCGCCGCCAAGGTCGATGGTCGCGGTCAGCCGCCGCGGGGCTCGCTCTTCGTGCCCTTCTTCGACGAGTCGCTGAAAATCAATGAGCTCACCCTCGACGCCATGGACAATCTGTCGTTCGAGCCGGACTACAAGAAGTGCGCGGTGCGCCTGGAGCGGGTGGGATGACCTTGCGACTCCTCTTCGCCATCGCCGTGCTCTTGGCGGCCTGTGCACCCCGGCAGGCGGCGGTGCCCGATCACCCGGGCGCCACCAAGACGGTTGGCGCGGCCCGGGCCGAACGCCGCCTCTACGACGGCGCTCCCCCGACGATTCCCCACGAGGCCATGGGCGCGGCCTGCGGGTCGTGCCACAACCAGCTCGGCCTGGCCGTCGAGGGTCTCGGCTTCGCTCCGCCCTCCCCGCACGAGCAGACCCGTGGGCTCTCGGCGATCTCGCGCTGCGAGCAGTGCCACGTTTATCAGACGGCGAGCGCGCCGTTCCGCGCCAATGCCTTCGCCGGTCTCCGGCAGGATCTGCGCCACGGCCGGCGTCTCCACGACTTCGCGCCGCCGGTGATCCCCCACAAGACCTTCATGCGAGAAAACTGCGCCGCGTGCCACTCCGGCCCCGCGGCCCGCGAAGAGATCCGCACCAGCCACCCGGAACGGCCCCGCTGTCGCCAGTGTCACCTGGAGCAGGTGACGACGGAGGGTTTCGTTCCGGCCCGGCTGAGCCGGCCGTAGTCTGCCCTTACCGGAGCTCTTTGCGCACGACGAGCTTGAGCCCGGACCAGATCTCGTCGACGGCGCACACCTTGATGTCGACGAAGCCGAGCGGCAGGGCCAACTCGCGGATGACATCCTCGGTGATCGTGGTCGGTACCTTCGACGCCTTCTTGGGCCACGACACCCAGAGCGCCGCCGAGGGCGGCAGAGCCGTTCGCCAGCGGATCAGAAACTCGGCCAGCTCTTCCTTGTCCGTGACGAAGGCCTGAGCAAGCTCGATCCGCGGGCTCGCCTGGCGCTCGAACACCACGCCCGCCGGCAGCGGCTCGAGCCGTTCCAGATAACCCTCGGGCTCGCCGTGGAGCAAAACGTGGCTCGCGGCCTTGACGCCGAGCTTCTTCGCGAGAGGAGTTCCGGAATAGCCGGCCGTGGGGTTTGGCATGGTCCGGCGAGCTTATCGGTTGCCCTCGGCGTCGGCAAAGCGGAAGGCCGCCTCCCGACCGACCCCGCCGATACAATGCCGGTTCATGGCTCGCCTGCTTCGGCAGCTTTCGATTTTTCTAGCCGTGGCCTGCCTGGCTGGTTGTGCCGGCCCTCAGGAGCCGCCGGCGCTTCCGGCGAAGGCCGAGCTCCAGGCAGTCCTCGACGCCGTTCGGGACGAATTGGGCGCGCCCGGCGCGATTCTCGCGGTCGATGCGGGACAGGGCGCGGTGGTCGTGGCGAGCGGAGTGTCGAATCGTGAGACCGGGAGGCCCATGGCGCCCGACGATCCCTACTTCCAAGGCAGCATCGCGAAGACCTACACCGCAGTGACGGTGTTGCGGCTGGCGGAAGACGGGAAGCTGTCGCTCGAAGACCGGCTGACGCGCTACGTTCCCGACTTTCCCGGTGGCGAGAAGGTCACGCTGCGCCACCTGCTGGCGCACACGAGCGGTCTCAAGGACTTCTACATGCATCTCTACTACCGGCCCGGGTGGGAGGAGATGTTCCGCTGGGTCACCAAGGAGTGGACCGAAGGGGAGCTCCTCGAGCTGTCGGCGCGGTTCGGCTACTGGTTCGAGCCCGGGACGGATTGGGACTACAGCAACACCAACTACTACCTGCTCGGGGTGATCGCGGAACGTGCCGGCGGCGAGCCGTTGACCGCGGCCTACCGGCGGTACCTGTATCAACCGCTGGGGCTCCGGCGAACCTGGGTGGCCTGGCACGAACCGGCAGTGGCGAGTTGGCCCACGGGCTACCTGGGCCACGTGGAGGGCTGGCCGCATTCCGCCCACTTCACTCAGCACGGCGAGTTGGGTGCGACGACGGATCTCGATCATTCACCGGTCGAATGGGGTGCGGGCGGCGTGGTGGCTCCGGCGGCGGAGGCGACTCGGTTTCTTCACGGATTGATGGGCGGCAAGCTCCTGAAGCCGGAAACCCTGGCGGCGATGACGGAGTTTCGACCGACGCGAGCGCTCGGGGCGCACGCGCCGAGCCAGGCCCAGGACCAGGGCCAGGACGGTTATGGCCTGGGTTTGGTGCGCATGGAGCGCGCTGGACTCACTCTCATCGGCCACGGCGGCCTGTTCACCGGCCACACGGCGGGCCTTTGGCACCTGCCCGAGCACGACCTGACGATCGCCCTTTACTTCAATCGCGGCTTCGTCGACCAGCGCGCGGCGCTCGACCGAATTCTGCCAGTGATTGGGAGGACCAGCCAAGGCGCGCTGGTGACTCTCGAGGGCCAGGTGCCAGCCGATTCGGGAACGCGGCTGGCGAAAGGCGGCGGGCACCTCGGCCTCGAGATGCCCGCCCTCGGGGTGCCACCCGATTCGGGAGTCCCCCTTACCAGAAGTCCGAACAGCCCGGGCCGTAGAAGTAGCCGCCGTAGGTCCCCTGCTGGTTGCAGTTGGCGTAAGCGGCCTGCGCGCATTCCTGGCACGAGCTGACACTGGTGTCGAGGTTGATGCCGTTGTCGCAGCGAATGAAGCAATTGTTCGACACGGTGAGGATGTCCAGTTCGGGCAGCGGGCACGGCGGCGCCACGTCGACCACGGGCGAGACGACCACCTCGGCCTCGACAGGTGGGGCCGGCGCAGAGACGGTCAAAGCGACGAGCAACGACAAGGCGGTGAACATGAAGAGACCTCCCTTGTTTTTCAGAGTCGGACTGACTCTGAAGCAGGGAGGTGCCGCAATCGTGAAGGGCGGGACAAACTCACCCGAGGTGCCACCCGTCACGGCAACCCATTGTCCATGTCCGCCGCGATCTGCCAACGGCCGTCTTCGCCCTTTTCCAGAGTGAGCAGGAACTTGCCGAGATCGTGGTCCGCGCCCGCGTTGCGGTAGGCGCCGGCGATCCAGCCGACGCGGCCGTCGGTGCGGTGAGCGACCGCGCGCAGGCTCATGGGATACCCCTGCCCGGCGTAGGACTCGGCGATCGCGGCGCGCCCGCGCACGAACGGACGGCCCGAGCCGAGCACGAAACCGTCGGGGGCGAAAAGCCCGGCCAGTCCCTGGGCATCCTTGGCGGACCAGGCGGCTTCGTAGCCCCGCAAGACGGCGGCCATTTCGGTGGGCAGCTCGACGCTCGGCGGGCCGGGCGAACGGTCCGCCGTCTTCTTCGCCGCTGCGGCCTCCTTCTCGGCACACTCGGCGAGGTTCTCCTTCTTCCATTCCATGGCCCGGCGGATGCGGTCGTAGCCGCTCGGGTGATCGAAGAAGACGATCTCTTCGAGCTTTCCGGGCCGCATCTTGCGGTACTCCGAAAGCTGCACGGCGGCGTAGGCGAAGCCATCCGGCTGGCGGGCGATGGCGAGACCGAAGGCGTCGGCCTCGGCTTCGTTCGAGCGGATGATCGAACTGATCGCCGGGGTGGCCAAGAACTCGAAGGTGCCGAACAACGCAATCGCCACCAGCAACCCACCGGGGTTGGCGATCGTGCCCAACTCCCAGCTGGGGAAACGCCGGGCCACTCGTAGGAACGCGAAGTGCACGAAGGCAAAACCGGCCAGGATGATCAGGCCGAATTGGATCAGCAACTCGACGATGTGGTTGAGCACGAAGTGGCCCATCTCGTGGCCAAGCACGGCGAGCACGGACTCTTTGGGCGAGCGGCGCAGCAAGTTGTCGTTGAGGGCGATGCGCATGGTGCCGGCGAAACCAGCCACGTTGGCCGAGATGCGCTTGTGTTGCCGCGAGGCGTCGAACCAATAGACATCGTCGGCCGGAATGCGGTGGGAGCGAGCCGTCGACAGGATCTCGTCGCGCAGCGCCCCCTCCTCGAGCACTTGGTACTTGTTGAACACCGGGTCGATGAAGACGGGGGAAATGGCGACCATCACCATCATCATGAAGACGAACACGGCGCTGCCCCAGAGCCACCATGTGCTGGGCAGTCGCCGCACCAGCAGGTACAGCACCGCGATCGCAGGGCCTCCGAGCAACAGCCCGAAGCCGAGACCTTTGACCCAATCGCCGAGAAATGCTGCCAGTGTCTGGTTGGAGAGCTGATAGGCGTGTTCGCGGAAGTAGCCGGTCCAGAGCGTCAACGGCAGGCTGACGACGGCCGAGGCCGCCAGCAGAACTCCCGCGGTCAAGGCATCGGCTCCGAAGCGCGTAGGAATTCGGCGCTGGATGGCCTGGTGGATGCGGTTCGCCCGGCCCCCGGCGGCAAACAGCGCGGCCACACCCAGGGTCCAGAGCCAGCCGACGAGATCCAGCCAGTAGCCACCCTCGAAGTAGGCATCGGAGCGTTCCCGCGCCTCGGGCGAGATGAGGGCGAGATAAGCCTCGGTGGCCCGCTCGACATCGAAGTCGGGGGTGGCCCGGGCAGCTTCGGGGATCACCAGCACGGGTGGGGTTTCGGGCCCCGGCGGCGCCTCTCCCACGGAGGAATCGGCGAACAACGCGCCGCCGGTGAGAGCGAGAGTCAACAAGCAAGTGGCGATGCGGCTCGAGTTTCTCATGCCGCAGGTACGTCGGCAGCCGACCGGATGTTTCTAGGAACTCGATCGGCCGTCTTCCCGCACCGAAGTCGGAGCGAGGGCCGCGGCGATGTCGCCGGCGCTCGCGGCCACGAGCCAAGGACGATACCTGGCGAGCTCGGCCGCAACGCCGAATCCCCACGTGACCTGGACGAAGCAGGCCCCCGCGGCCTCGGCCGTGGCGGCGTCCACGGCACTGTCGCCAACCAGGGCGAGCGCGGTCGGCTCGACGCCGAGACGGCGTGCCGCTTCGTTTAACGGCAGCGGGTCGGGCTTGCGGACGGGCAAGCTGTCGCCGCCCAGAACGACGGTGAACGAGCCTTCGAGCTCGAGCCCAACGAGGATCTTCCGAGTCGGTCGTTCGGGTTTGTTGGTGACCACGGCCAAGGGCAGGCCGCGGTGGCGCAAGGCGTTCAGCAGCTCGGGAATCCCCGGATAGGGCCGGGTTTCGTCGAGGCAAACCTCGAGGTAGATCTCCCCGAACCGCCGGAACGCGTGCTCGAAGCGCTCACCCGAGACGACTTCCGGCAGCGATTTGCGAACGAGATCCCGAGCGCCGTGGCCGATCTTCGCCACCACTTCCTGATCCGAAAGCGGTACGAAACCGGCCTCGACGCGGGTCCGGTTGACGGCGGCAACGAGGTCCCGCCGCGAGTCGACCAGCGTGCCGTCGAGATCGAAGGCGACCGCGCGGATCAAGGGGAATCGCGCTCAAGTGGCGCCGTCATGCAGCGCGGACCGCCGCGGGCTCGAGACAACTCGTTACCGTAGAGCGTGATCACCGTCGGCCCGTGGTCGTGGACCGGAACGCCGCGCAATACCACGTCCTCCTCGGAAACGACCCGCCAGCCGCGCAAAGCGAGCTGCTCGATCGTGCGGTGGTTGCGGTGGTAGAGCAGAATGACCCCCGGGGCCAGAGCCACCGCATTGGCCCCATCGGTCCACTGCTCGCGCTGCTGGTCGATCAAGTCGTGGGGACCGCCGCAAGGTACGACTTCGAGCTCCATGCCGAGACCCGCGAGAGTCGCGAGGAGCGAGGGTTTGACGGCGAACGTCAACTCGACCGCCGTCAAATCGACGTAGTAGACGTGGGCGGACTCGGGGCCACCCCGCTCGATGACCGGCAGATGAGCCAAACACAGGCCCCGATCGATGAACGTGAACACCGTATCGAGGTGCATGTAGGTACGGCGTGGCGGCAGTTCGACCACGATCAAGTGCCGGAAGGGCGTCTCCTCGGCCCGGAGGTACTCCGCCAACTGCTCGACGCCGCGGCGATTGGTGCGCTCGGAGAGGCCCACCAGCAGCGTGTCGGGACTGGCCACCAGCACGTCGCCGCCCTCGACAGTCGGATACGGCGCGCCGTGGGCTCCGGGACGCGGCGTGCCACGGACGAGCCCGATCGGCTGGTCGATCTCGAAAGCTCGGCCCTTGCCGCCGACGGCCGGGTGGAATTCGAACAGCAGGCGACCCAGCAGCGGCTCGCGGTCGCGCGCCTCGGTGGCCATCGACGAGATCATGACGCGATCTCCGACGACCGCTTGCGGGTCGCGCTGGAAGAAGTAGTTGGGCAACGGATCGAGGTCGAAGAACCGCGGATGGCGACGACGAGAATTGGGGTTCGTTTCCGCCGGCAGACCCTCGATCATGACCTTGGCGAGCTTCGTGGGCTCGAGGTCGTGAAGCCGGTCCATGACTCGCCGGGAGATGTCGTATTCCTGGTCGAGTTCGGTCAGCAGCAACTCGCGAGCGGCCGGAATCGCCATCACCTCGCAGAGCAGATCCTCGGCCTCCAACACCGCTACGCCGGCCTTTTCGAAGACCCCGCGGAACAAATCGTGCTCGTCGCGAGCTTCGTCGCCAAACAGGATGTCATCGAACAGGAGACGCTCCATCATCGAGGGCACCATGCGATCGATCTCGGGACCCGGGCGGTGGAGGATCACGCGGCGCAGGCGGCCGATTTCGGAGAAGACGTGGAGCCGAGTCATGGGGATTCCGATCCTTGAAGGGTTGAGCGCGGCCGAGTTGCAACGCCCTCGCGAGTCTAGCAAACCTCCCAAGAGGTGCCACCCGCCTCGGACATCCACCCGTCGAAGTGCTAGCCGCTTCGGGACCGGTTCAGAGTTCTTCCCGGAAATTCGCCCCGGCGACATCATCGCTCCAGCGACGGGAGCAAGGATTTCTGGCCCGCGACGGCATTCTGACCGCCGCTGTAGCCGCTTTGGGCAAAGCTCCGCCCGCCCTCCCTGCTGGTCGGAAGAGCGGACCTACCGATGCCGACTTGCCCGTCGAAGAGTCTAGATTGCCTCGAGGGGGATCCACGGCAAGTGCGGGGGACAGCTCCCAGGAGGGAAGACCGCATTTCGGTCGCCGCCTTTGAGGGCCTCGGACGCCGTTCGAAACGCGACGGTGAACTCGTGGTAGGCCCGCCGAAACGCCTCGCGGACCGATCGGCTCGCCGCATGAATGCGCGGCGCGGGGGATCGCTTCACCGTCTGGGGTCTCACGGCCGGATCGACGGCAACCAGCTCCTCGGGACGCAGAGGCGGACGCCCGCTGGCGCGCCGAAGCGCCTCGCCTTCGGCCACGATGCACCGATGGAGATCCACCAGACGCTCTCGCAGATCTGCGCTTTCGAGCCCGCTCCAACAGGGCAGCGGTGTCAGCACAACCTGTTCGGCCTGCGTGAAGTCCCGCTCTTCCCGCGACTTCCGAGCGCGCCTCGCTTCGTACTCACGGGTCCGATCGTGCCAAGTACCCGACAGTGGGGCCTCCCCCAAGAGTGCCTGCCAGGAGTGGACACCCGGCCAGTCTTCGGGCCGAACGACGAGCCCCTCTTTGACGCCATGAGCGAGAACGTAGTGTAGGCGGGCGACTTGCGCGGATTCTTCGTCGGAGATGGGGATCGCTTCGTAGCGTCGGCCCCAGAACTTGTCGCTCCAGCCGATCAAACGGCCGATCTCGCGGGCGATGTTCGAGTTCACATAGCCCATGAATGCGGCCAACTGCGCGCTGTCGGTCGCCGTTACCAGCAGGTGATAGTGGGTCGATAAAAACACGACTGCGTGGATGGCCAACCCATAGGTCCGCTGCGCCCTGCCTAGGACCCCGAGGATCAGGTCGACCGCCTCGGGGATCGGCGGCAGGAGCGGCCGATTCTGGAACGTACGGACAGTGATTTCGGAAAGGCCGAAGGGTGAGTGGAAGCGGATTTTCCTCATGCCCTCTATTGACGCGTGGTCATGCTTCCGATCTGTCAGGGGCGTCGCGGACTCGTTCCCGAGTCGGCTGGCACCCGCGGAAACTCGCGAGGACGGCAGGCGTACTACCCCTCAGCGCCCGCTCGCAACCGGAGGCCCTCCGTGATCACACAGCTCCGCCCTGCCCTGCTTCTTGCCCTGACCCTCACCCCCCTCGCCCCGAAGCTCGGGGCCGAATCCCTCGTGCTCGCACCTTGCCCGCTCCCCGGCGGGGCCGAGACCGCGCGGTGCGGCACCTACGAAGTCTTCGAGAACCGGCAGCTGCAGCAGGGCCGGAAGATCCCACTCAAGCTCATCGTGTTGCCCGCGCTCGGTCCCTCCCGTGAGCCGGATCCGCTGGTCTATTTCGCCGGTGGGCCGGGCGATGGTGCCACCGGTGCCGCCGGCGCCTTCGCCCAGGGGTTCGCCAGCATCCGCGAGACTCGCGACATCGTCTTGATCGACGTCCGCGGCACTGGCGACTCCCGCGCTCTGGTCTGCGACGCCATGATGGGGGCCACCGGCGCCCAGAAGTTCCTCGACGACTTCTTGCCCGTGGATGCCGTCGAAGCCTGTCGCCGCCAGTGGGAGAACCAGGCCGATTTTCGTCACTTCACCACCCACGAACTGGTCGACGATGTCGCCGAGATCCTCCGAGCCCTCGGCTACCCGCGGGCCAATCTCTTCGGGGGCTCCTACGGAACCCGGGCGGCCCAAGCCTTCGCCCAACGCCACCCCGGGCAAACGCGCACGATGATCCTCGAGGGCGTCGTCGGCGCCGACGACCGCATGCCGCTCCAGGTCGCCCGCGATGCCCAAAACGCGCTCGATGGCTGGCTCGCCGAATGTGCCGCGGATACGGCCTGCCACGCCGCCTTCCCGCGGCTTGGCGAGGAGTTCGCCGCGGTCCTCGAGCGTCTCCGACGCCAGCCGGTGGAGGTGACCGCGCTCGATCCCGAGACTGGCAAACGAGTTCCGTTGCGGCTGAGCGACAAGGGTTTCGGGCAGACCGTTCGCTACATGCTCTACCTGCCCACGACCTCCCTCGTGCTGCCGCTCTACATCCACTTGGCCGCCGCGGGAGACTTCGGCCCTCTGGCCGATACCGCCTACTTGTTCGCGACGCGGCTTTCGGGCGCCAACTTTGCCGATGGCCTCTATTTGTCCGTGCTGTGTGCCGAAGATGTCCCCTTCATCGACCCCGCGGAGATTCCGGAAGCCGTTCGCGGCACCTTCCTGGGCGACTTCCGCATCGCCCGACAGCGGGCCGCGTGCGACGTCTGGCCGGCCAAGAAGCTGGGGCGGGACGCACTCACGCCCCTCCGCTCGGACGTTCCGACGCTTCTGCTCTCCGGTGAACGCGATCCCGTGACCCCGGCTCGGGTCGGCACGGCGGTCGCTCGGGGCCTGTCCCGGAGCCTGCACCTCGTGGTGCCCGATGGCGCCCACAGTTTCGAAGGTCTCTCGGGCGCGGACGAGTGTTTGTCCGGGCTCACCGCTCGGTTCATCGCCGCTGGCGGGGTCGAGGGGCTCGATGTCTCCTGTGTCGGGAAGATCGAGCGGCCGCCGTTTCTCCTGGCCATGGAGAGACCGGCCGACATCACGCTCACCGCCGAGGAGCTTCAGCGCCTGGTCGGCAGCTATCGGGGCCTGGGAGAGGCACCGACCCCGGTCGCGGTGATCGACGGGCAACTCCGGATGACCGCTCCCGATGGCGTCGGCTATGTTCTGCTCCCGATCACCAAGACCCGTTTCGCCATCGCTGGCGCCCCGCCCGGATTCATCGTCGAGTTTCGCGAGGATCCATCGGGCAAAGTGACCGGCTGCACCGTGGAACAAGGTCCCGCGCGGCGGACCGAGCTCGTCAAGGAGTGATCCCCGAATCGGCTGGCACCCCGAAAAGGGCACATCCCGAATCGGCTGGCACCTCGAGGAGGAGGGCTGTCGCGTGGTAGTTTGATCTTCTATTGCATACCGCGCTCCGCCTCTTCGCCGCCCTCGTTCTCACGACCGGGCCTCTCTGGCTCGCGAGCGAACGTCACCGCTCCGGGTCGCCCGTGGTCACCCGTGGCCCGTACTTGCAACGGGTGACGACGACCGAGCTGATCGTGCGCTGGCGTACCGATGCCCCCACCAACTCGCGAGTGGTGTTCGGCCTCGAGGACGGGGCGCTCGACTTCACTGCTTTCGATCCTCAGGTCACGAACGAACATCGCGTCGTCCTCTCCAGTCTGACGCCCGACACGATGTACTTCTTCGCTGTCGGCAGCGGGACCGAGCTCCTGGCGGGCGGCGACCCCGGAACGACCTTCTCGACCGCCCCGCAGGCCGGCTCCGGGCGCCCGATTCGACTCTGGGCCATGGGCGACTTCGGCCTCGGCAGCGCCGACGCGATCGCCGTTCGCGACGGCTTTTGGTCGTGGAATGCCGGCGCCCGCGTCGATGCGTGGTTGGCGCTCGGGGACAACGCCTATCCCGACGGCACCGATACCGATTACACCGCGGGACTCTTCACCCCATACCAAGAGGTCCTCCGGCGGATTCCGCTCTGGCCGGTCCTCGGTAATCACGACGCGCGCTCGGCCGATTCGCCGACTCTGACCGGCCCCTATTACGCGAACTTTTCGTTGCCGCGAGCCGGCGAAGCCGGGGGGCGACCGAGCGGAACGGAGGCCTGGTACTCCTTCGACCTCGGCGACGTCCACATCGTGGTGCTCGACTCGGCGGATTCGGATCTGGCGCCCGATGGGCCCATGCTGAGCTGGCTGGCCCTCGATCTCGCCGGCAATCCCCTCCCCTGGACCATCGTCGCCTTTCATCATCCCCCGTACACCAAAGGTAGCCACGACAGCGACAATCCCGCCGACTCCGAAGGGCGGATGTTCGCGATGCGCGAAAACGTGCTACCGATCTTGGAAGCCGCGGGGGTCGACCTGGTGCTCGCGGGCCACAGTCACGGCTACGAACGGTCCTTCCTGCTCGATGGCCACTACGGCACCTCGGACACCTTGATCCCGGCCATGATCAAAGACTCTCGCAGCGGAGATCCCGCCACCGGCTCGGCTTACTTCAAGGCACCCGGTCCTCACGGCGGAACGGTCTACGTCGTGGCCGGATCGGGCGGTCACTCCATCCTGCCCGTGGGCCACCACCCAGCCCTGGCGGTTCGTCGTGCCGAATTCGGTTCGCTGGCCCTCGAAATCCAGGGCGACCGCGCTCGCGGGTGGTTCATTCGCGCCGACGGCTCGGTGGGTGATCGCTTCGAGATCCGCCACCAAGCGCCGATTTTCTTGGACGGCTTCGAGTCCGGTACCACCGAACGCTGGTCGTCTACGCGCTCCGGCTCTTGAGTCCCTTCATCAGGAAGTAAACCGGGATGCCCGCCGCGGCGAGCCCGAGGGCCCACCCCGTCGCCAGCCACCCACCGCCGAAAAACGCGAATACCGAGTACGCGGCTCCCAGGCCCCCGTAGATCACGAGGTCGCGCGAAGCTGGGCGCACTCGCCGCCACCACACCAAGACAAGCGCCAAGGAGCAGCCGAGATACAGGGGCAACGCGGCGAGGCTGACGATCGTGGTCAGCAGCACGAACGTCTTCACGAGCTGAGGCGCGTAGTTCATGACTGTCATGATCGAAGCCAGAACCCCGGTGATCACGAGGGCCACGCTCGGTGCTCCACGGCCGTTCGAGCGGGCCAGGGCCGAGGGCAACACGCCGTTCTTGGCCATGGTGCGCGACAGCTCGCCCGTCAAGAGCGTCCAGCCGTTCAAGGCACCGATGCCGCTGATCACCACGAACAGTGCCAGCCAGCGCCCCGGCCCGGCTCCCAGGAGACGGTCCAACAGAAGCACGAAAGGCGCTCCGGACTGCGCCAACTGATCCTGTGGAATCAGCAACATCGGCACGGTCGAGACGACGATGTAGATGACCGCGACGATCAGCGTGCCGACGATCGTGGCGCGCGGGACCGTGCGCTCCGGGTCCCTGACGCGACCCGTGGGTACCGCGGCCGACTCGATGCCCAACATCGCGAACAGCACGGTCGTGCAGGCAATCATGATCGTACTCAGCTGAATCGGGTTCGGCGGCACCGATCGGGTATAGGCGACGGGATCGGTGAACAGGACCCACGCCGACAACGCCACGACGACCAGCATCGGCAGCAACTTCAAAGCCGTCGTAAGGACCTGGACTTCCCCCCCGGCCTTGGCGCCGAGCAGGTTCACGCCGACGAAAATCCAGAGGAGCGCGAGGGCGAGGACCCAGTGGGGCACTGCGCCGAGCCCGGGCACGACCGCCGTGAGATACCCCACGACACCCGTCGCCAACGTGGCGTTGGTCACCCACAACGAGATCCAGTAGCACCAGGTGATCGAGAAAGCCGCCACTTCGCCGAGATGGGTCTTCAGGTAGCCGTAGGGGCCGTCCGGATCCGGGAATCGCCGTGCGAAACGCGCGAACACCTGGGCCACCGCGAGACAACCGAACACCGTGATGATCCAACCGATCACCGCGTTCAGTCCCAGCGGAGCCAGCCCCGCCGGCAGCAGAAAGATGCCCATACCGATCGTGTTGCCGATGACGAGCGCCGTGCACATCCAGAAACCGAGCTCGCCGCGCGGGCTCGCCGGGGAAGAGGGGGTCGACATTCCGTTCCTCGCTCTCGAAAGTTGCCGCGCAGTGTACCGCGCCGACGGCGTTTCCCGAATCGGCTGGCACCTGGCGAAAATCTCAGGGTCGCTTGACCACCCGGCCGCCCTGGACCACGACCGTCACCCTCTCGAGCACCGTCACGTCGTCGAGCGGGTTGCCCGGCACCGCGATCAAGTCCCCCAACAATCCCGGGGCGAGGCGGCCGACTTGGTTCTCCCAACCCATGGCCCGGGCAGCAACGGAGGTGGCCGCCCGCAGGGCCTCGGCGGGGCTCATTCCACGCTCGACCATGATCCGGAACTGGCGCGCGTTGTCGCCGTGAGGGAACACGGCCGCGTCCGAACCAAAGGCGATGGGCACGCCGAGGGCGTGGGCGCGGTTGAAGGCCTGGCGCTGGAGTTCGGTGGTTTCGAGGTTCTTCCGCAGGAACTCCGCGGGCCAGCCCTGCCGGCGGCCTTCGGTGTCGATGTAGTCACCGTTGTAAACATCCATGACCAGGGTCACTCCCCGCTCGCGGGCGAGCTCCATCCCTGCTTCGTCGATCAAGGAGGCGTGTTCGATCGTGTCCGCACCGGCGAGGATGGCCTCGCGGATCGACTGCGCACCGTGGGCGTGGGCAGCCACTCGGAGACCGGCACCATGCGCCACCGCAACGACCGCGGCGATCTCTTCCGGAGTCATCTCGGGAGCCGCCGGCACTCCGCCGAAAGCCAACACCGCCCCGGAGGCGATTACCTTGAGCACGTCGGCGCCACCCGCCACCGCCTCCTGCGCCCTGGCCCGGAAGGCTTCGGGGCCGCGAGCCACCCCCGCGCGCAAACGAACCGGCACCTCCGTGTCCGGAACTCCCGGCACCGTCAGGTCGCCACCGCCGCCCGGAATCGTCAGATAGAACCCCGCAATCTGCATCCGCGGCCCCGGCGTCTTGCCCGCGCGAATCTCGTCGCGCAGGGTGCGGTCGAGCCAGGACACGTACGTACCGACATCGCGCACCGTCGTGAAACCCGCCGACAGCGTCGCCTCGGCGTGGTGACGAGCTCGGCGCAGGTGCTCGCCTTCGTCGCGCTCGAGGTAGATCCGAAAATCCGCCGTGTTGGCGGGCTCGTCGGTCAAGTGAGTGTGTAGATCGAGTAAACCCGGCAGGCAGGTGTGGTCGGGCAAGTCGAGCACCGGGAGATCACGGGGCGGCCCCGCCACTCCCACCGATTCGATCCGCCCGTCGCGCACCACCACGGTGACCTGCCGGCGCAGGGCGGCGTCCACTCCGTCGAAGAGCTGCCCACAACGCACCGCCACCGACCCCGAGTCGACCGTCGACGGCCCGGCGCCGCAACCGGCGAGCGCCAGCGACAGCCCCACCCAAACGAGGTGCCAGCCGATTCGGAGTCGTTTCGAATCAGTACTTTGCATCGCCCCTCCAGGATCGTCCCGCAAGCGAGTGTCGGCCGGCTAGAAGTCTCAGCATCGTAGCCCACTTGGGCGGCCCGCCCGGCCAAGTGGCGAATGGGGCGAACTTCCCGAGGTGCCAGCCGATTCGGGAGCGGACTTTCGCCCGCCGCTCGCTCGCCCCGCCATTCTCGATTTCGCCGAACGCAACTACACTCACGAACATGCCTCGGACCGACTCCCGAGACCCGCGCGACCACGAACCCGCCACCGAGCTGGCCGACGCCGAGGTGGTGGCCCGGCTCCGGCGAGCGATCGCCGCGGCCGGTCTGCGGCTTTGGGATTGGGATCTCGAGAGTGACTTGGTCTACGTCAACGACCAGCTCAGTCCCCAGTTCGGCCTCCCCGGTGGAGAGCAGCTCGTACCGTTGTCGGCGGTCCTCGACCTGGTCCACCCCGACGACGTCGCTCAGGCCCTCGCCGCGATCGCCGCGGTGCGTGCCGGAACCTCGACCCAATACGCCATCGATCAGCGCATCCGAGCTGCCGATGGAACCTGGCGGTGGGTGGCGAGCCGCGGAAGAGTCACCGAGTGGGTCGAGGGCCGAGCCGTGCGCATCAGCGGCACTAGCACCGACATCGACGAACGCAAGCGAGCCGAGGAAAGACTTGCCGCGGCCCTCGCCGATCGCGAACGCCTACAACAAGATCTGCTCGCGGCCGATCGCAAGAAGGACGACTTCATCGCCACCCTCGCGCACGAACTGCGAAACCCTCTGGCCCCGATCCGCGGCGCCGCAGCCCTGCTACGCCAGCCCGATCTCGCAGGAGCGCAGCGCACCGAATGCCTGGAGGTGATCGACCGGCAGGTTGGGCAAATGGCCCACTTGCTGGAGGACCTGCTCGACGTCAGCCGGTTCACCCGCGGCAAGATCACCTTGCGGGTCGAGGTTCTCGACTTGGCCGGTGTCATCGCACAGGCCGTCGAAGTAGCCCGCCCGATGATCGAGTCCGCCCAGCACCGACTGGTCCTCGACTTGCCCGCCGAAAGGGTCTGGCTCGAAGGCGATGCCACCCGATTGAGCCAGATCTTCTCCAACCTGCTCACCAACGCCGCGAAGTACAGCGAACCCGGCGGGCTCATCCACCTCGGCGCGCAGGCGGCAGACGGTAGGGTGACCGTCGCCGTCACCGACACCGGGATCGGCCTGGCGGCGGAACACCTACCGCTGGTGTTCGAGATGTTCTCCCAGGTCGAGCGCGCTCAAAGCCGCTCCCAAGGGGGCCTCGGCCTCGGTTTGTCCTTGGTCAAGGGCTTGGTCGAAATGCACGGCGGAACGATCTCGGCCCACAGTCCGGGTCTCGGCCAAGGCAGCCGGTTCGTCGTGGAGCTGCCCACCGCGGGAGCGCCGCAGCCGGTCATCGGCACCGCCACCGGGGGACCGCCAACGGCGCCGCCGGCGCCGCTGTCCCGGGTCCTGGTCGTGGACGACAACCGTGACGTGGTGACCACCCTGGCGTTGGTGTTCGAGTTGGAGGGCCACGAAGTGCGCCGGGCCTACGAGGGCGAAGGAGCCCTCGCGGCGGCCCGGGAGTTTCGCCCCGACTTCGTCCTGCTCGACCTCGGATTGCCCGGTTGCAGCGGTTACGAGGTCTGCCGGCGCCTACGCTCGGAACCCTGGGGACAGGAGCCCTTCGTCGTCGCCCTGACCGGTTGGGGACAGGACGACGACAAACGGCGAACCTCCGAGGCGGGCTTCGACCTCCACCTGGTCAAGCCGGTATTGCCCGAGGTACTCCTCGAACTGGTCCGAAAAGCTCACGGGATGCGCAGGACGAGCAGCGTCTGATCGTCCTCGCGGGGGACCGGTCCGACGTAACGCTCGAGCTCCGACAGCAGGCCGTCGCGCACTTTGTCGACCGTCTCCTGGGCGAGGATCGACAGGGTTTTTTCGATGCGCGGGAAACCGAAGGGCTCCGGCGAATTTTCGGGATGGGCCTCGACGATACCGTCCGAGAGCATCACCAGGGTGTCCCCAGCTTCCAAACTCTCTTTGGTGACGGCGATTTCGAGCTCGGGGCGCACCCCCAGGGGATAGGCCGTCGACTGCAGAGCCCGCACGCGGCCGTCCTGCGACACCACGTAGGGATACAGGTGCCCCGCACTGGCGAAGGTCATCTCCCGCCGCAGCGGGTCCACCAGGGCGTAGCACAGCGTGGTGATCAGCCGCTTGCGAGCGCTCTGGTAGACCATCCGGTTGAGTGTCTCGAATACGGCCAGGACTTCGGGATTGAACGTCACCTGGACCGCGAGCGCACTCTTGGCGCCCGACATCACGAGGCCGCTCGACACCCCGTGTCCGGCAACGTCGCCGATCGCGATGGCGAGCCGGCCGTCGTCGAGCGCCAGCACGTCGTAGAAGTCGCCGCCCACCTCCGAAGCCGGCAGGTAGGCATGGGCGATGTCCATGCCCGCGATGCGCGGCGGTAGCTCGGGCAAAATCGAACTCTGGATGCGCCGGGCCGTTTCGAGTTCCACCCGCTGCCGCTCGCGTTCGGCGATGCGCCGCACGTGGGGCGGAATGTCGTCGTAGCGGTAGACGAACTCCTTGCCCGACAACAAGTACCGCAGGGACAGCAGCATCGGCAGGGCAACCACGAGGAACACCAGCCAGCCCTGGATTTCGATTCCGGCGTTGCCCGACCGGATGAGAAAGACCGCCGGCAGCGCGATGTCGAGCGTCAGTCCGGCCAGAAGGGCGGTCAGAAAGTCGTAACGCAGGAAGAGGAGGACCAGCAAGGTCGAGGTGAACACCCAACAGACCAGCGCCCAACTCAAGGGCATGAGGCTGAAGGACGGGAAAAGGACGCTCCCGGCGAGGACCGCCGCCAACGCTGCCCCCGGGATCAGCCCCAACCGATTCGACAGGAACGGCAGCAGCACCAGCCGCCCGACGAGCTCACGGTAGGTCGTGATGGCGAACGCCAGGGCCAGCAGCATGAGGCCCGGCAGGGGGCCGTAGAACCAAAAGCCGTCGGTCACGAAGGACGACAAGGTCGAAACTCCGGCCGGAGCCAGCACGGCGAGCAACGCCAGCACCGCTCCGGCCATGCCGAGCCCGGCACTGAAGCCCCGGAACGAAGCTCGCGCCACGGTCGCGTTCCGCCAGTTGCGCTGGTAGAGCGAATCGAAGGCGGCGAGCTTGGCGCTCCAGCGCTCCCGACACAGGGACTCCCCCACCGACCACGAGAAAAACGCGGTGGTGGCCATGGGCAGGAAGAACACGAAGACGAACTGGGTGAGCCACACCCAGGTCACCTGCCGGCGGCTGAACAGGCTGAAGCCCCAGTTCTCGGTCATGCCCGGGGCGATCAGCGGCAGGCACAACGCGCCCGCGCCCAAAATCGCGAAGAACACCCGCAGGCCCTTGCTCACGCCGATTTCCCCGGCATGGTACCGGCGCAGGAAAAGCACCCCCACGAAGGGTGCCACGATGAACATGACCAGAAAGTTGAGTTGGCTGAACAGGGCCACCGATTGGAACGCCGCCGATACTGCGCTGCGATCCGACTCGTCGAGGTAGGGCTCGAGGCCGGCCAACTGGTCCCCGGCGAAGGTCACTTCGAGGCCGTAGGGCAGGTTGTCGCCCAGGACTGCCTCGGTGCTGCGGTAGCGCAATACGAGGTCGCGCCGCACGCGGCCCTCGCGGCTGTTGACGACCGGCGCATCGTAGTGGGTGAGGTCGTACCCGAGCTCGCGCAGGAAGCTCGCCGAGCGCTCGAGGGCCACCGCCGGGTCGATCGGCGGCGCCTCGACGTCCGCCTTGATCTGGCGGCGCAGGCGTAACACCCGGCCGTCGAACGAGATGCCGGCGCGGTGGCTCCAGTCGGCAACCGGCGCTCCCGGGGGATAGACCGAGACTCGCCAGGAAAACACCCGGCGGGCGATTTTGCTGTCCTCGATCGACTCGCTCTCCGCGGTCGAGCGCGCGAGCAGCAGCCGGCGTTCGAGCGTGCTGTCGGTCTCGGGCGCGACCGTCACGTAGGAACCCGGCTGAGGATCACCGAGGGTGCGCAGGGCTTCGAGGGCGATGGCCTCGGCTTGGCCGCCATCGATCGTCCAGTGTCGCGGGTACAGCGGGTACACCCGGTCGAACAGGACCACCAGCGAGATCACCCCGGCGATCCCAACCAGCAACCATGGAGTCAAACGCTTCAAGTCGTTCATCGGGCCCTCGAAACGGCCGACCCCGGGCTGGCTTGCCCGGGGTCGCGCCACGCTTCTCGAATACGAGTCGGCAGCGGGCGAGTTTCGCCCGGGCTCCTCAGGCCGGCAGCGCCGCCACGAGCTCGCGCACGGCCGCCGCGGACTTCTCGAGCTCGGCGCGTTCGGCCGCAGTCAGCTCGAGCTCGACGACGCCTTCCATGCCCTTCCGGCCCACCCGGCAAGGCACGCCCACGAACAGCCCGTCGAGGCCGTATTCCCCGGCGAGCAGCACGGCGCAGGGCAGGATCTTTTTCTTGTCCTTGAGGATGGCCTCGACCATCTCCGCCGTGGACGCCGACGGCGCGTAGTAGGCCGACCCGGTCTTGAGGAGCTTGACGATCTCGGCCCCGCCGTCGCGCGTGCGCTGGTTGATGGCCTCGATCTTGTCCTTGGGCAGCAGCTCCGTGATGCTGATGCCGTTGACCGTGGAGAAGCGGGGCAGGGGCACCATGGTGTCGCCGTGGCCGCCCATGACCATCGCGTGCACGTTCTCCATGGAGACGTCCAG
>JANRLG010000292.1:0-60695 GCA_033762835.1 Thermoanaerobaculia bacterium | reverse complement strand
ACCCGGCACTAGGTTGGCCGCTTGGCTGAAGAACGTCACGGTATTGCCGTCGCGAGAGAAGGTCGTCGGAAAGACCGGGCTGCTCGTGCCCCAACCCGGTAGGCCGTCGGTGCCCGTCAGAAGGACGAGAGCGCCGGTCTTCGTGTCCTTGAGATAGAGATTTTCGTGTCCGAGGGCCAGCCCGCCCGGCAGCAGGTTCGTGGAGCCCGACTGGATCAGCATCCAGCGGCCATTGTCGGAAAGACCCACCGCCGACGAACGCCCGTTGGCGGGCACATCCGGCTGGCCGGCAGCGTGGCTCAGGAGGGTCGCGACCCCGGTCTGGCGGTCGTAGAGCGAGGTCCAGGTGTTGGGGCTCGACTCCCCCGTCGGAGCGAAGTTCAGCACGACGAATCGTCCGTCGGCGGTCGGGAACCCTCCTCTCGTCTCCCCCATCGCGGTGACGAGCGGTTGACCCGGCAGATGGGAGAGCAGGGTCGTGGTGCCCAGCACGCGATCGCGCAGGAAAGTGTCACGGCGACCGTTGGTGTCGGTGACCCCGGCGACCAGATCCGTCGAGCTGCTCACGAAGGTCACAAACCGGCCGTCCGGGGTCATGTTGCCGCTGGAATGGAAACCCGCCGCCGATTCGCCGGGATTCGCGGCACTGCGAGAGATCAGCTCGTTCCCCCCGGTGAGGCGATCGAAGACGAAAAAGTCCGTGACGCCGTTCGAGTCGCCCGGCACGAGGCTGGGCACCGAGTCTCGACCGGACCCGGCGGTACCGGGGGAAACGAAATGCCCATGCGATCGAGCACGAACACGTCCTCGATGACGTTGGCATCCTGCTGGCCGATCACGACATCGGGCGCCTTGTCGTGGAAGAGCAGGTACCGCCCATCCGGAGTCAGGGCCACGGGCGACGCTCCACCCGCCGGCGTCGCCGTCGCCACGAACCGTTTGGCGACGGCCTCGATCACGGGCTGGGCGGCCCCGGGCTGGCTCATCACCAGGATCACGATTCCGAGAACGAACCGCAAGGACACTCGACTCGCCATCACACACCTCCAAGAAAAGGAGCTTCTGCCTTCTCGACAACCCATTGGCGTCACGGAATTCCAAAGATGATCAGCCGGTTGCCTGCAAAGTAGTCGTTGCAACAAGGAGACTGCCCATGACCCCGAATCCCCCCATCGCCGCCGGCACTCGCATCGGCCACGTGCACTTGAAGGTCGCGGATCTCGACCGTGCCCTCGGTTTTTATTGCGGCGTGCTCGGCTTCGAGATCACTCAGCGTTACGGCCCCGGCGCGGCGTTCGTGTCGGCCGGCGGGTACCACCACCACATCGGCCTGAACACCTGGGAAAGCCGGCGCGGCGGTCCCCCGGCTCGCGGCACCACGGGCCTCTATCACCTGGCGATCCTCTACCCCACCCGTGCCGACCTGGCGGACGCCCTACGCCGGCTGATCGCCGCCGGCATCCCGCTCGACGGCGCGTCGGACCACGGCGTTAGCCAGGCACTGTACCTGCGCGACCCGGACGACAACGGCGTCGAGCTCTACTGGGACCGTCCCGAGGCCGAGTGGCCGCGGGACGCCGGAGGGCAACTCGCGATGGTCACCGAGCCGCTCGATCTCGCGGATCTGCAACGCGCCTGAAGACTCCGCGAGATTTCGCACGAGTCTTTTCGTCCCTTTCTGGACACGCTCCCACACCATGGGTGTGTTCCCGTCAGGTGACTCGAAAGGACTCGCATGTCGTCCCTCGTCGATGCCGCTTTTGCCACGCATCTCGATTTGTCCCCGGAGGACGCGGCCCTCCGCCGTTTCGTGACCGACCACCCGCGGGGCCAGGAAGTCGCCGATCCGCGGGCCGGGGACTTGCCGGCCTTGGCGCAGTGGTTCACGTACCCGATCCAACCCTGGCCGGTGCTGCTCGGTGAGGCCAAGCGGGCGCACCTCGAGCGCACGGCCCTGGGGCTCATCCAGCTCATCCGCCAAGTCCCCGAGCGCTTCTTTCCCAACGACCCGGACGGCTTGGTGGCGCTTCTGGGTTTGCCCCCCGGGCAGAAGATCGCCGTCATGCCTCCCACGGGCCTGTTCAAGGACTTCGGGTTCGCGCGCGTCGATCTCATCGACGACGGCGAGGAGCTGCGGCTGCTCGAGGCCAACATGACGTCGACTTTGGGCGGCTGGGAGCTGCGCTTCTGGCAGGAGTGGGTCACGAGCCGGCCGGCAGTGGGCGACTTCTTGGGCTCGCTGCCGACGCCGCCGCGTCATCGCGACGCCCTCGCGGGCAAGTTCCGCCATTTGATCGAGGGCGCTCGACGGGTCCTCGGCGCCAACATCAGTCCGATCAACACCGCCGTGGTGATCGATGTCGCGGAGCCGGACGACATGGTCGGCTCGGTGTTCCGGCCGTTGTACCAGGAGGTGCTGGCGGAGCTCGGGGCGACCGGCCAGCTGGTCGTCACACCCTGGAACGGCTTCGCCCCCGGTGCGCGCTGGCTCGAGGTCGGCAGCGTGCCCATCCAAGTGATCTTCAACCACACCCACGGCATCTCGCCGCCGCTCGTCTTCCAGGCCTTCAAACAAGGTCGCGTCGCCCTCGTCAACCCGCCGCTGCACCGGATGCTGGGCTCGAAGCGGGTCGTCGCCCTGCTTTCCAGCCGAGAAAACGATCCGGCTCTGACCGCCGCCGAGCGCGAACTCATCCGCACCCACATTCCGTGGACGCGGGTGGTCTCGGCCGGTACGCTCGAGTACGAGGGGCGTTCCTGGTCCCTGCCCGAGCTACTCGTCACCGCTCGCGAGCGCTTCGTGCTCAAGGCCGAGAAGGGCACCGGCGGCAACGCCGTGGTGATCGGCCGCGCGACCCGCCCGGACGCCTGGCGGGAGGCGGTGGCGCGCGCCCTCCAGGGCGGCTGGCTGGTGCAACAGGTGGTCGTCTCCCGGCCCTACCTGCTCCAGGGCGTTGACGGCCGACCCACCCTCCACGATGGTGTCTGGGGGGCCTACGTCTTCGGCGCGCGCTACGGCGGGTCTTACCTGCGGGCCATGCCGAGCGGCTCGGGCGACGGCGTCATCAATGGCTCGCGAGGCGCCTCCGAGTCCGTAGTCTTCGAAGTATGAAAGGAAGTCCATGACCGTAGCGACGAGTTGGTCTGCCGAAACCGAAGCGGCTCTGCAGCGCACCCACGAAGACCTCGGACCCGCCTCCGAAGCCTTCCGTCAGTATCTGTTGGCGGACCCGGCACGGCAGACCTATTTCGACTACCGGGATGCCCGGCGGCCCCAGATCGTGCTGCACTTCAGCTACCCGATCCAGTCGTGGCCGCTGCTGCTCTCGGCCCCCAAGGTGGCGGCCTTCGAACGGATCTCGGTCGGGTTGGTCCGGCTCGCCCGCAGCATTCCCGAGCGTTTCCTCGATAACGACGCCGAACGCCTGCAGGCCTACTTCCGGGTGCCCGAGGCCCTTGCCGCCGCGGTCAAGGAACCCACCTGGCTCGACCTCGATACCGGCTGCGGTCGCTGCGACATCGTCGACGACGGGGACCGCCTCCACCTGCTCGAGCTCAACATGGGTTCGAACCTGGGCGGCTGGCAGCTGCGCTACTGGCAACCGTGGGTGATGGGCAATGCGCCCTTCCTGCGCTTCGCCGGCCAGGCAGGGATCAAACCCAAGTACCGCGACGTGCTGTACCAGACCCTGTGCCATGCCATCGAGTCCATGATCGCCCGCGGGCTCGACTCTCGCGGGCTCAACCTGGCCTTCGTGACCAAATCCGAAAAAGGCGTTCCGGAGCTCACCCGGCTGATCCAGCCGTTGTATCAGCGGGCGTTGCAGCAGGTGGCCCCGGACAAGAACGGCACGATCGTTCCCACGACGTACCCCGGACTGTTTCGCCTCGAAGGGGATCGCGGCCTGGTACTCGGCGGTGTGCCCATCCAGGCGGTCTTCGAGTTCACCGACCACCCGACCCCGCCGGAGGTGTTCCGCGCCTACAAGGAAGGTTCGATCGTGTTGCTGAACGTGCCCCTCCACGCCTTGGTGGGGAACAAGCGCTGCCTGGCCCTGCTCTCCGAGCATCAAGACAGCGACCGCCTGACGGCCGAGGAACGGTCGCTCGTCAGCGAGGTGATCCCTTGGACGCGGGAGTTCGTGCCCGGTGGCCGGGTGACTTACGAGGGGCGCGAGCACGATCTCGAGGAGCTGCTGCGGAGCGCCCGTGAACACTTCGTCTTGAAGGGCGAGACGGGCATCGGCGGCAACGAGGTCGTCGTCGGCCCCCACGCCGACGCCGCCACCTGGGAGGCCGCCATCGCCCGCGCCCGCGACGCCGGGGACTGGCTGGTCCAGCGCTACGTCGCCTCGCGCCCCTACCTGCTCCAGGACCACGACGGCACGCCGCGGCCCCACGACATCGTCTGGGGTCTCTACGTCACCGGCCGCCGCTACGCCGGCGCCTTCGTGCGAGCCCAGGTCCAAGGCCGCGGCGACGGCATCATCAACGCCGCCCGCGGCGCCAGCGAGGCGCTCGTGTTCGAGGTGTGAGGCCGCGCTTTCTGCTACCCTCCCTCCGCCGCCCGAGGGTGGCGGAGGAGAGTTTCACCATGGCCAACATCGTGATCGTCGGAATGCAGTGGGGCGATGAAGGAAAGGGCAAGGTCGTCGACCTGATTTGCCCCGCCTTCGACG
The DNA here is from genome assembly GCA_033762835.1 of Thermoanaerobaculia bacterium. Classification (GTDB taxonomy): domain Bacteria; phylum Acidobacteriota; class Thermoanaerobaculia; order Multivoradales; family DATKCC01; genus JANRLG01. The sequence continues at coordinate 56,016 of JANRLG010000292.1, read as the reverse complement.
TCGTGGTTCGGTACCAAGGCGGGCACAACGCCGGCCACACGGTGAAGTTCGCGGATCGCCACTTCTCCCTGCAGCTCATTCCCTCGGGCATCCTGCACCCGGAGATGAAGTGCGTGCTCGGCAACGGCATGGTGATCGCCCCGGATGCCTTTTTCTCTGAGCTCGACCGCCTGGCCGGAGAAGGTGTCGAGGCCGGTGACCGGTTGTTCGTTTCGAATCGCGCCCACGCCTTGTTGCCCTGGCACGCCGAACTCGATCGCGCCCGTGAGGCGGCCCGCGGCGCCGGCAAGATCGGCACCACCTCGCGCGGCATCGGCCCGGCCTACGAAGGCAAGATCTCGCGCTACGGCCTGCGCTTGTCGGACCTCGCCGCCGGCCCCTGGGCGGATCTCCGGCTCGAAGCTCTCCACACTCGCATCGCCGCCGAACTCCAGGCCCTGGGTGCTCCGGAGCCGACCCCCTTGGCCGAGGTCAAGCGACTTTGCCGCGAATGGGGCCAGCGCCTGCAGCCGATGTTGCGCGACACCGAAGTGCTGCTCGACGACTGGATTTCCGCCGGCAAGAGCCTGCTCTTCGAGGGCGCCCAGGGCGCGCTGCTCGATATCGACCACGGCACCTACCCCTATGTCACCAGCTCCAACTCGACCGCCGGCGGCGCCTGCACCGGTAGTGGCGTGCCGCCGACCAAGATCCACGGCGCCTTGGGCATCTTGAAGGCCTACACGACGCGGGTGGGCGGCGGCCCCTTCGCCACCGAGCTCGAGGGCGAGTTGGGCGACTTCCTGCGCAAGCGCGGCAACGAGTACGGCACGGTCACCGGCCGCCCGCGCCGCTGCGGCTGGCTCGACACCGTCGCGGCCCGCTACGCCCGCCGGTTGAACGGCGTCGAGTCCCTGGCCTTGACCAAGCTCGACGTGCTGGACGAATTCGACGAGATCGAGATCTGCACCGCCTACCGCGTGCGCGGCCAGCTCACCCGCGACCTGCCGGGCGAAGCCGGTGCCTTCGAGTCGGCGAAACCGGTCTACGAGACGGTCAAGGGCTGGAAGCGCTCGACCGTCGGTATCCTCGATCCCCAAGATCTGCCCTCGGAGGCCCAGGCCTACATCGCGCGCATCGAAGAGGAAGTGGGCGCCCGCGTCGAGATGGTGTCGACCGGCCCCCGCCGCGAAGAGACGATCGTGGACCCCGCCGGCCACTTGGCGGCCTGGATGGGCGAGCGGATGGCCACCGTCCTCGCCGGCCGGGGCGCTTGACGCTCAGCGCCGCCGACCATGCACGACAACTCCCGACGCATCTTCCTGGAATTTGCCCGCAGCTATTTCGCGCCCGGGCAACGGGTGCTCGAGATCGGCCCCGACGACTCGCCGTCGACCTACCGGCGTTTGATCGACGTCACCCCCCTGCGTTGGGAAACGCTCGATCTCGCGGCCGACACGACCATCGTTCCGGGCCGCGACCTCGATCACCTCACCAGCTCGGAGATCGAGTTTCCGCTGGCCTCCGACCAATTCGACATCGTGCTCTCGGGTCAAGTGATCGAGCACGTGCGCCGGCCTTGGCGCTGGCTCCCGGAGTGCGCCCGGGTGTGCAAGCCCGGCGGTTGGGTCATCACCATCTGCCCGGTCTCCTGGCCCTATCACGAGGCCCCCATCGACTGCTGGCGGATGTATCCTGAAGGTCTGCGCGCCCTTTACGAAGACGCGGGCCTGGTGATCGAGCAAGTCACGACCGCTTCCCTGGCGCCGATGCCGAGCTTGTTGCCTCACCGGTGGTTCCTGGCCAAGCAAGCCGTCAAAGCCCTCTGCGGCCGCGAGCCCTTTCTCGCCCCCCTCGCTGTCGACGCTCGTCCCGTCGTCGACTCCGTGGCGATCGGCCGCAAACCCTGACCTTCCGGGAATAGCACTCGGAAGGTCCGTGTTCTACGGACATCCCGAGACGGCTTCGTCTTGGTTGAGATTCAACGAATCTGTTCCGACAGATTCCGTCCAAACAAGGAGACTTTCATGATTCAGTTCGCTCGCCAGGCGTTCCTCGCCGCTGCCCTCGTCGCCGTTGCCGGCACTCCCGCTTTCGCGGCCGAGTGGAAGGTCGACGCCGGCCACAGCCAGGTCGCTTTCGAAATCCGTCACTTCGTTTCCGAGGTGCCCGGCCGCTTCAACGAGTTCACCGGTACGATCCAGTACGACGCTGCCAAGCCCGCCGAGTCGACGGTCGAGTTCACCGTCCAGGCCAAGAGCGTCGACACCGCCAACGAGAACCGCGACAACCACCTGCGCTCGGCCGACTTCTTCAACGTCGAGAAGTTCCCCACCCTGAGCTTCAAGAGCACCTCGGTCAAGGCCGACAGCGCCAACCAGCTGTCCGTGACCGGTGATTTCACGATGCTCGGCGTCACCAAGTCGATCACCATTCCGGTCCGCATCCTCGGCGTCCTCGAGACCCCGCGCGGCACCAAGGGTGGCTTCAAGAGCCAGTTCGTCATCTCCCGCAAGGACTTCGGCATGGTGTGGAACCGCGCCCTCGACGCGGGTGGCACCATCCTCGGCGAAGAGGTCGCCATCACCATCGGCATCGAGGCCGACAAGGTCGTGCCCGAGGCCCCCAAGGGCTGACGGCGAACCGGTAGAACCCCCGTGTTCTCCGGTGGGAGCGGCCCAACGGCCGTTCGGCCGCTCTCCCACTGCTCAAGGTTTTTCTCTTCGCTGACGATCGAGAGTGCACCATGACCGAGGTCATCCTCATCACGGGAGCCAGTCGTGGTATCGGCGCGGCGACCGCGCTCCTCGCCGCGCAACGTGGGTATGCCGTCTGCGTCAACTTCCGCGCAGACCGTTCCGCAGCCGAGCAAGTGGTTCAGTCCATCACCGCCGCGGGAGGTCGGGCGATGGCCGTTGCCGCGGATATCTCGAAGGAAAGCGATGTCGAACGACTCTTCGAGACCTGTGATCGGGATCTCGGCCCACTCTCGGCGCTCGTCAACAACGCCGGGATCCTCGACCGCCAGATGCGGGTCGCGGACATGGATATCGCCCGCGTCCAGCGGATCTTCGCGACCAACGTCTTCGGGTCGTTTCTCTGCGCGCGAGAAGCGGTGCGTCGCCTGTCGACGAAACGCGGTGGTCGTGGAGGCGCCATCGTCAATGTCTCCTCGGGCGCCTCGCGGTTGGGGGCTCCAGGCGAATATGTCGACTACGCCGCCTCCAAAGGCGCCCTGGATACCTTCACAGTCGGTCTAGCAAAGGAAGTCGCCGACGAGGGTATTCGCGTCAACGCAGTGCGCCCGGGATTCATCGACACGGACATCCACGCGAGCGGAGGCGAGCCCGGGCGGGTGGACCGCGTCAAGCATTTCGTGCCGATGAGGCGCGGCGGCACCCCCGAGGAAGTGGCTCATGCGATCTTGTGGTTGCTTTCGCCGGAAGCCTCTTTCACTACGGGCAGCTTCCTCGAGGTCACCGGCGGTCATTGAGGGCTACTCGCCCTCCGTCTTCTCGAGACTCTGGACGATCTGGCTGACCTCGACTTCCGCCTTCTTGATCTTGGCGCGGCAGAGTTCGAGCAGCTGGGTGGCCCGTTTGAGCTCGTCTCCCAGCTGGTCGATGTCGATTTCCTCGCCTTCGATGCGGGCCAGGATGGTCTCGAGTTCGGCGAGGGCGTCGCCGAAACGGGGGGTTGGGGTTTCGCTCATGGCGTCTCCTCGACACGGCTCACCAAGGTGCCGCCGGCCAACTGGGTAGTGATGGCTTCGCCGGGCGCGGCCTCGCCCGGATGACGCAGGGCGCGACCGCTCGGCCCGCGGGTGATGCTGAAACCGCGTTCCAGGGTGCGTGCGGGAGACAATCCCGCGATCAGCCGCTCGAAGCCCAAAAGACCGGTCTCGGCCTGGCGCAGGCGCGCGCGGGCGGCGGCAGTGATGCGCTCCAGGCGCTGCTCCGGCTGCCCGCGAAGCCGATCGAGCCGGCGCATCGGAGCGATCAGGAGTCGGCGGGCACGATCCGCGAGGGTCGCACGGCTGGCCGCGAGGCGTAGCCGGCCAGTGCGCGCCAGAGCGGCCGAGAGACCGTCGATGCGATCCGCCGCGCGCCGGATGCGCTCGCGACCGAGGGCGACACCGCGGGTGGCACTTTCGATCCGGGTCTGGGCGTCGAGCAGACGGTCCACCGCCGCCCGCGCCAGGGCACCCGCAAGGGCACGGCTGGCCAAGTCCGCCGCTTCGAGCTTCGCAACCAGGAACTCGGCAGCCTTGGTCGGAGTCTTGACCGAGGTGTGAGCTACCCGATCGACGATCGACAGGTCGATCTCGTGGCCGAGGCCCGCCAGTACCGGCAACGGCGCCCGCGCGACCGCCTCGGCCACGCGGCGGCTGTCGAAGACGGCCAGATCGGTCCGCGCGCCGCCGCCGCGGATGACCACGGCGCAGTCGAGGCCGAGACCGCCCAATCCCGCCAAGGCGCTGGCCAGTTCCTCTTCGGCACCGCGTCCTTGCACGGCGGCGTGGAGAAAGAGCACCTCGAAGCGGAAGCCGCTCTCGCGCAGCGTCGCCAGAAAGTCGTGATAAGCGGCGCTGTCCGCGGAGGTCACGAGCGCGATCCGGGTCGGCACGTCGGGAAACTCGAGACCGCGATTGCGGTCGAGCAAACCGGCCCCGGCCAGGGCCGCCAACGTCTCCTCGCGGCGGCGCGCGAGCTCCCCCAGGCCGAAATGGGTGTCGATGTCCCGGACGACGATCTGCAATCGGCCGCTGGGGCCGTAAAAGTCGACACTCGCCCGGCAGCGGATCTGGTGGCCGTCCGCGAAGTTCTGGCCGGCGGCCACGAGGGCGCGGCGAATCCGCTCGGCATCGGTCTTCCACACCACGGCGTCGAGTTTCGCCACGACTTCGTCGCCGTGGCCTTTTTCGACCAGCTCGAAGTAGACGTGGCCGCGGGGCGAAGCCTTGAGCCGCTGCACTTCACCCGTCAGCCAGAGCGACGGAAAGGCCGACCCGAGGAAGCCCCGGATCTCCTCGCACAGGGCGCGGACGGAGTAGGTTTCTTCAGCGAAGGGCGGCATGACGGGAATCCGTCGGGTCGACGCATGCGTCGACCCGACCCACGGCGCCTTGGTGGATCAATGGAACGACCGCAGCTCGGCCGCGGTGTCCAGGGGAATCGACTCGGCCCACTCGAGGGAGCGTTTGTCGTTCATGTGCAGCTTGGCGAGGAACTCCGTGGCCTCCTGGCGGGTGAAGAACAACCGCCAGATGAAGGTGTGGCCAGCCGGCGCGGTGAAGTAGGTGAACTTCGCGGCCCGTCCCTCGGAGAGGTCGAAGCCGAGGTTCATTTCGCCGTTGACACCGACACAGGCCATGGCGATGGCGCGGTAGGCCAAGGCGAGAGCCTTCAGCGAGTCTTCGTAGTCCGACAGCTCTTCTTTCGACAGCGGCGAGTGCAGCAACCCGACCCGCGTGCCGTCTTCCTCGGCGAGCACGTTGTGGGGAATGTCGTGCCGCTCCATGGCCTCGCGGGTCTCCGCGGTGGTCACGAAGACGTCTTCGGTGCCCTTGACCTTGTAGGTGATGGCGAAGACGTTGCCGTCCACGCGCGGGAAGCTCTCGGCGAGGATGCTCTCGTCCTCGGTCGTGAAGTAATACAAACGGTTCATCAAGCGACGAGCGCTCATGGGTGGAGGACCTCCAGGTGTGGACTCGCGGGAAGCGGCCGGAAAACGGCCGAAGGAGAGAGGTTACCGCAACCCTAGGAACTTCTCCAACGCCGCCCGTTCCTCGGGCGTGAAGTCGGCCTCGGAAAGGTAGAACACCGAGCCCGCGGCAGGCATCGGGACCTCGACGCGGGTCAAGCTGCGATCGAGGGCATCGCAGTCCACCGGCACGAGGATCCGGACGCCGTTGCACAGCCCCACCAGGTTGGTCATCAGCTGGCTGCGCACGTTCACCGGCACTGATTTCGGCAGCGTGAGGGCGGTCACGTCGTAGCCGCCAGCCACGCGGGCGAAGCGCAGGCGGGCGGAGACGCGGACCGTCTGGCGCGGCAGCTGGATCTCGTCCGCGAGCCGCGACGACGTACCGGCGGCGGTTTCGAAGTCGGCCTGGATTTCGCCCTTACCGAGAAAGTCCGCGGAGATCTCGGCGTCGAAGCTGCCGTCCCCGCGAGGCGTCAGCTGGAGGTGGTGGCTCTGGACGATCACCAGGTTCTTGGGTGACGACAGCCGGATCGTGATCGGCCCCTGTTGGATCGGCGCTACGTCCGGATCCCCCATCGAATACTGGCGATTGAGCTTGGGAAACTGGAACGAACCCGGCGCCGCCGCCCCGAGGGGCAGCGGACCGAGAGTGAGGACGGCGAGCAGGCTCGAGGTGAGGTACTTCCACATGGGCCGACAGTCTACTCTCACCGGTAGTAGCCCCGGGCCGCGCGTACCTTGTAGCTGCCTTCCACGCTGACCTCGATGGGCCGGTAGCCCGCCGGCGTGTCGTCCGGCAGATCGGGGCTGAAGGCGAGGAAGTACCGCGTGCGCAGCTCCTGCTCGATCTCGCCGTAAACCTGGGAGAGCTCGGCGGCGTCGTTGACGAAGAAGCTGCGGCCGCCGGTCTCTTCCGCCAACTCGGTCAGCTTGCTGCGCGCGCCGGTGTCGAGCCGGGAGACCTTGAGGGCGATCGTGTAGATAGCGACGCCGCTGCGCCGGGCGAACTCCAGGGCCTCGCGGTAGGCGAAGCTGCTGTTGGTGTCGGCGCCGTCCGAGAGCACCACCAAGGCGCGTTGGCCGGGCACCCCGCGGAAGTAGTAGAGCGCGGTCACCACGGCGTCGTAGAGGGCGGTGTTGCCGTAGGCCTTGGTCCGTTCGATCGCCTGCACCACTGCCTCGGCATCGTCCGTGGGCGCCATCAACAACGAGGGTTCGGTCGAAAAGGCCACGGCGAAGGAACGATCCTGGGGCTTGAGCACGCTGGTCAGGAAGTTCTTCGCGGCCTTCTGGGCCTCGGCGATCGACTCCGACATCGAACCCGAGGTATCGAGGGCGACGCCGACCGTGAGGGGCAGGTTCTCGACCCGCTCGAACCGTTGGATCGTGTGGGTCTTGCCCGCCTCGGTGATGCGGAACGCCTGCTGGGTCAAGTCGCGCACCGGCCGGTTCTGGCGATCGGTGACCGCGGCGTAGATCTCCACGAGCTCGACTTCGACCTCGTCCTGCAGGCCGCCTTCGGGGGCGCGGAGAATCCGCGTATCCTCGGCCGTCAGCCCGTCGTCGAGCTGCGCCCGAACGGCGAGGTACGAAAAGTCGCCGACACTCGGAACCTGGATCTTGGCCTGCCAGGGCGGCTTCGCCAGCGTCTCGATCGTTTTGCCGTCGACCTCGAAGGAGACCGACTCGATGCGCCGCTCCGGCGGCACGATGACCTCGGCGGTGGCCAGTAGCTCGCCGGAAACCTTCTTGCCGCGACGGGGTTCGGTGATGCGCACTCGGAAGGCCCCGCGCGGTTGGTTGATGATCACCTCGTCGGCGGCCACGAGCTCGCCCGCGGCGTCATAACCCTCGGCTCGGATCACTTGCTCGACGGGAAACTGGGCCAAACGAATCTCGGCCTCGAAGGGCAGCGCCGTGTCGGTCAGCTGCGTCTTGCCGTCGACCGCGAAGGCAACCTTCACGATCCGCTCGCCGGACACCAGGGCCTGGGCGCGCCAGACGGAGAGGACGACGTCGTCCGTCGGCGGCACCAGCAACAAACTGTCGGCGCCCGGCACCCGCTTGGCCTCGAGGTTGTCTTCCAGGGCCACCATGGCTTGCTCGGGCACCGGCGGATCGACCACGGGCTCGGGAGTCACGGGCACCAGGAAACCGCGGTCGAGAAAGGCCCGCGCGCCGCTGATTTCGTCTTTGATCTCCATCCGCACGATGAACCGCTCGCCCGGGCGCAACGAGCGCTCGGTGACCAAGGCGCGACGCACGGGCGTTTCGGGCACCGGCGAGAGGAAGCGGACCCGGAAGTTCTCGAAGATCCGCCCGCCTTGCTCGATGACGCCCTGAATCACTAGGCGATGCTCGAGCGGCCCGGGTTCGCTGCCGTCAGTGGTGGCCGCGGTGGCTTGGAGATTGGCCTCCGGCGGCACGTTGACGGTGAAGCGCGCCACGATCCGTTGGTTCTGGCGGCGCGGGAACTGCACCACGAGGCCCTCGATCGGCAGCGGCTGGAACTCCGGCAAGGGCGACGACAGTGCCTGCTGGACCCAGGCGGCGAGGCCCTTCTGGGGCGTCAAGAAACGCCGGTAGTGGGCCGCCGACGGGCGGTTGGGTTGGGGGTCGCGGGTGCCTCGGACGCCGGTGACGAAGTCCACCCGGTAGGTCTTCTGGCACAGCTGCAGGTCGAACCGCTGAGCTCGGAAGAGCCGGCCGTTGCTCTCGTACCACTGATCCATGAGGTAGCCCATGTCGTCGAGGTACAGCGGCCGTTTGCCGTCGAAGGGCAGCCAGAGCCGCCACGGCAGGCCGGGGCCCGACTGATACACGAGCACGGCCTCGCGGTCGTCGTCTTCTTTGGCCCCGGGCGGGCGCCACGACCAGATTTCGAGAGGAACGAACACCTGCCCACAATCGACGATCAGGCGCTCGGTGGGCGGACCGTTGACGAACAGCAGGCGATAGCGGATGTCGAGGGGACTCAGGAACTCGCTGCGGGCCAAGTGGTGACGGCGCGTGAGGGCGCTCTCCCAGTCTTCGCGGGAGACCCCGGCGCGCTCGGCGAAGTTGGCGATGAACTCGGCGCGGCCGGCTTCGTCTTTGGCGAGTTCGACATCGCGCTCGTCGTCGGGAATCAGCCAGCCGGCGCCTTCGAGGAAGAAGGCGCGCTGGTCATCGGAGAGAGTCGGGGGCGCCGCAACGGCGGGGAGGCCGGCGGCGAAGGTGGCGGTCAAGGCGAGTAGGGCGATTCGGGTGCGCACATCGACTCCTGCGGTGCATTCGTGGTGCCAGAGCCGAGCGCGCTTTCGTCACCCGATGTGTCGGGCGAGCTCGAAGTCGTTCGTGGTCAGGCCGCCGGCACTGTGGGTCGTCAGGGCCAGATCCACGCGGTTGTAACGGAGGTCGATGTCAGGGTGGTGGTTCGCGGCCTCGGCGAGCTCTCCGACGTAGGCCACGAAGGCCAGGGCAGCCCGGAAGCTCGGCAAGGACACACTGCGCCGGATCTCGTCCCCAGCGCGTTGCCAGGTGGGCACGGTCGCGAGTTCGCGGCGGATCGATTCGTCATCCAGTTTTTGCGGCATGGGGCTACCCTACCATCCCTCCCTGCCGATACGATCGGCGCCATGACGACCCGCTTCAACGAACCGATCACCACCTGGCAGAAGGACGACGAAGTCATGGGCTTCGTGCTCGTCCAGAAAGCCGAGCAACGCCAAGACCGCAACGGCCGCTCCTACTACGATTTGGTGCTGGCCGACGCGTCGGGCAGCATCCCGGCCAAGATCTGGTCCGATTCGGCGGCGTCCACGGGCGCTTACGAAAGCGGAACGTTCGCCAAGTACCACGGGGTCGTCAAGACCTATCGCGACCAGCTCCAGTTGGACATCCGCCAGTTTCGGCTGGTCAACGACGGCGATCGGGGCCAGGGCTTCGACGAAGAGCTCCTGATTCCGTCCACCCCCGAGGACATCGACGACCTCTGGCGCCGGTTGGTCCGACTGTTCCCGGGAGAGATCCGCCATCCCCTGCTGCGCCGGCTCGCGGAAGAGACGATCGCCGTCCACGGTGCCGCCCTGCGCACCCACCCGGCCGCCAAGGGCATGCACCACGCCTACCGCGGCGGCCTGCTCGAGCACACGGTGTCGATGGCCGAGCTGGCGGAGAAGATCGCCGGGCACTATCCCGAGCTCGACCGCGACCTGCTGCTCGTCGGCACCCTGTTCCACGATCTCGGCAAGCTGTTCGAGTTGGGCGCCATGCCGAGGAACGACTACACGCTGGCGGGGCGCCTGGTGGGTCACGTCGTCATCGGCCGGGATCTGGTGCGCGATCGTTGCGCCGCCATCCCGGATTTCCCGGTGGAGCTGGCCCTCCACCTCGAGCATCTGGTACTGTCCCACCAGGGCACCCGCGAATACGGTGCCGCGGTCGAGCCCATGACCGCGGAGGCCCTCGTCCTCCACTTCATCGACGACCTCGACTCGAAGATCAACCAGTTCCGGAACCTGCGGCGCGACAACCCGGCCGAGGTCCAGTACCTGAAGGGTCTCGCCCGCCACGTCTACCTACCGGCACGGAGCGGGGACCCGCGATCCGCGGTCACCGCCGGGCCGGAGCCCGACGCCGAGCCGACCCTGTTCTGATCGGTTGAGGAGCCCTGGCGCGCGAGCCGCGCTCGCGTCAAGCCGTCTTGCGGGCCGCGGCGCGAGCGCGCAGGATCTCGATCACGGCGGGCAGCAGCGACACCGCGATGATGCCCAGGATGACCAGCGAGAAGTTCTCGCGCACGAAGGGCAGGTTGCCGAACAGGTAACCGCCCAGCGTACACAGGAACACCCACAGCAACCCGCCGACGACGTTGTAGAGCGAGAACGTCTTGTAGCTCATCTCGCCGACCCCCGCCACGAACGGCGCGAAGGTGCGCACGATGGGCACGAAGCGGGCGATGACGATCGTCTTGACGCCGTACTTCTCGTAGAAGGCGTGGGTCTTTTCGAGGTGGGCCGGCTTGACGAAGGGCAACCGGCCCTTGTCTGCCAGACGATGGCGCAGCGACCGCCCGATCGCATAGTTGACGCTGTCGCCCAAGATCGCCGCCACCGACAACAGCCCGAGCAACACCCAGAGATCGAACGCCCCGGTGGCCGCGAAGGCCCCGGCCGCGAACAGCAACGAGTCCCCGGGCAGGAACGGCGTCACCACAAGGCCGGTCTCGCAGAAGATGATGGCGAAGAGGATCAGGTACGTCCACGCCCCGTACTGGGCCACCAGCTCGAGCAGGTGTTTGTCGAGGTGGAGCACGAAGTCCACGAGAAAGTGCAGCAGCTCCATGGGCGGCGGGAGGTTAACACAGGGGGCGGCGAGACTCGCCGCCATCAAGCGCCTGGGTCGACGGTTCGAGGTTCAAATCAGGCTCGTCTCGCAGCCTCTGGACAATCGACGCGTCGACGACGCCTGAATTCGCGCCAGGGAGCAAGGGCACGCCGTTTCGCGTCGCGATTGGGGGAAGTTCTTCTTCGAGATTCAGGGCGCTGCACACAAGCACAAGATTTTCTCATAGCGAAAGATCCGTCAACGGCCCGCGGGCTTTCCGGACCCACCCGCGGGCCTCCATGCTCAGTTCAGCGTCATCGTGATCCAGTCGACCGCGGTGTCGTCTTGGATCTTGAACTGCAGCATGTCGCCGATGAACCCACCGGTCATCTGGGACGTCAGGTTGATGCACAGGGTCGCCGTGGTGCCGTTGGGCCAGGCGCCAATCAGGGTCGGGGCGATGGCGCTGGCGTAGACCACCGGGAACGAATACACCCCGAAGTCGGTGTTGTAGATCGCCACCGTGTCGTTGGTCGGAATGTCGTTGTGGGCCCGGGCGCGGAAGCACAGGGTGAGGCTGGCAGCACCGGGGAAGCAGCCCCGCAGGCCGTGGCGCAGGGTCGCCACGAAGTGCCGGTTCGAGGTCAGGTTGTCGAAGGTCTTCATGTTGGCCGTGGGAATGCCCAGGCCGTTCAGGTAGGTGACGAACTGGGGAAGGGCCGGCGTGTAGGGAATCGGGTCCGTCGGCATGGCCGCGAAATTGTCCATGACGCCGAACTGGACGGTCGTCGGGTAAACACATTGGGCCTGAACGGCCGTGGCCGAGGCCAGAACGATCAGACCGGCCAGGGCGGTACGTACACCAGTCGAGCTCAGCATGGGGCTTCTCCTTACTCCTCTGGAGGACGAGACCGTCTCGTCGCTCTACTAGAGAAGAAACGGAAAAGCCGGGAACTCGGGATCACGGTCGGCAGGGCGGCCCCGCGGGACCGCCCTGCCGGCTCGCGCGTCAGAAGCGATAACCGAAGCCGATGCGCAGGAGCAGCGGGTCCGCGGCCGCCTCGACCTCGCTCCGCTCGCCGTCGTCGTCGACCTCGCTCAGCGTCACATCCGCGTTCAGGTAGGTAGCGCCGAGATGGAAGAAGGCGCCGCGGTCACCGATCGGCAGGTCGACCCCGACCTGCGCCCCCCAGGCGACGGGCTCGTCGGCACTGAGCTTCAGGCGGCTGATGCCCGCCTCGAGGAACGGGCTCCGCACCGCGAGGTCGACGTCTCCGCCGGCGAAAAGCCCGACGACCGGACCGAGGTAGACGTCGGCGCGGCGTCCCGGGGTCAGGTGGAAATTCAGCTGAAGGAGGATCGGCGTCACCTGCTGCTCGGTGTCGATGTCGAGCAGCTCGATCTCCGCGTCGTCGAAGTCGAAGCCGTTTTCGATCTGGCTCGAGAAGGCACCGAGCTCGATGCCGAAGCGGTCCGAGGCGCGGTACTCGAGCCCCAGGCCGAAGCCGGGGCTGACCTTGGCGTCGAGCCCCGAAAGGCTCTGGACCGCGGCCGCGTACCCGCGGATCACGAGGCCCCGCTCGGGGTAAGACTGGGCTTGGGCCGGGAGCGCGCTCAAGGTTAGCAAGGCGACGAGGCCGAGGACGGGGGTCGGGAAGGAGAAAACAGATTTCATCGTGAAGACCTCGAATCGTGGGCGGCGCCATGCTCACCCACGGTGCCGAGAGAGCCTAATCACGACGAAACGCGGAGACTTGAGGGAAACGCGAGGTTGGCCTGAGGTTTCCCGCAGGTCGACCGCGAGTCAGTTCGGCCGCAAGGGGTCCCGGGGGCCGGCTCGTTCCGCCGCAGCCCGCCAATCGTCCTGCTCCGGGGCTTCGCCCACGATCCGCCGCGCCAGCACCCAGCGTTCGCGGCCTTCGGCGATCGGGGCGGAGTCGATCACTTCGTAGGGCAGGCCGTGAATGCGGAAGTGGCGCGCACTTTCGCCGTCGACCAGCCAGCGCTCCAGTCGCGTCCAGTCTTCCACCAGAAATTCAGGGGCCTTCGAGCGCCACAGTTCGGCCAGGGCCGGCGTGCGGGCGTTGTCGAAGAAGGCGATTTGCGCTTTTCGTAGCTGCCGAGCCACCTCGGGCTCCGTCAAACCGAAGGCGAAGTCGAACACCCGCGCCTGCGACGAAAAGCCGAGCACCCCGATCCGCCGGCAGGCTACCGTGGCCTCCCTTGGCATCTGCAAAGCGAACCGCTGGGCCGGTACCACGAGGCTCTCCGCCACGAGCACGAAGCCGGGCTGCTCCCCGAGCGCCGCGCCACTCAAGTGCCGGGCGTGGCGGACGAAGCCCTGGCCCACGAGCAACAGCGCGACGGCGGCGGTCACCACCCGGCCCTGCCGCGTCGAGACGCGCCCGGCCAGCACCGCGACCCCGCGCAGCAGCAGCAACGTGGCCAGCGGCACGAAGGGCGCGAAGTACCGGCCCATCTCCGTCCAGTCCGGGCGTGCGTAGACGGCGAAGCCCACTCCCGTGGCCACGAAGGCCACCACCAGGTCCCGCCCCCTCCCGGGCACACGCGTCAACCGCCAGCCGCCGAAGATCAGCCCGACAAGGCCAAGGCCGAACGGTGGCGGCAAGTTCACGAGGCCCCCCAAGGGTGCCAACAGCGCCCGGCCGGCGAGGTCGGCCACGGTCCCCGGGGCCTTGGCCGCGAAGGTGTTGGGCAGCGCCACGCCGAACGTCGCCCAACGCCAGGCGGAGATCAGGCTCAAGCCGACCACCGCGACGAGGAGAAAAGTGGCGAGCCCGCGACGGTCCCGCCCCAGCCCGGCGATCAGGAGCAGGAAGATCGGCAACAGGGCCATCTCGGGGCGCAAGAGGAACAGGGCCACCGCGACGAGCCCCAACCCTGCCCCCACCGTCCGCGGCCAGGCCTCGTGGGCCAGGGCCAGGAGCCCGGCAAGCACGGTGACGAGGGCCGTCAGGCCGGTCTCCATGCCCGCGAGGGAGAAGTACACGAGCTCCGGTTGAGCGGCGAGCAGCAGCGGCAGGGCCGCCCGCTCGACCACGCCGGCCTCCGGCACCAGTCGACGATGGAGCACGACGGCGCCCACCAGCGTTCCCGCCAAGGCCGCCAGGCCGAGCCCCTTGGCGACCACGGGCAGACTGCCGAAACCCGCCAAGCCGGCCAGCACCAGCACCCAGCCGAGGTTGGTGATGCCCTCGACCGGCGGATCCCCCGGGTGCCAGACCGGTCCCGCGCCCGCGGCGAGGTTCGCCGCATAGCGGAAGCCGATGAACGCGTCGTCCACCCAGTGATCCCGGTGCAGAATGGCCTGGCCCACCACCAGGGCCAGCGCCAAGGCCAGGGCAGCGGCGACGATGCCCTCGCCGCCCCGGCCCGTCTTCACGCCGCGGGCTCCCGGTCGACCGCGGGAAAGAACAGTCGATAGAGCCCCAGGCTCACCAGGCCGAAAACCAGCAGCTCGGCCTTGGGAACCATGAACAGCAACACCGTCGAGTGGAACAGCACCCCCAGCACCACCGTCCACCGCCGAGTTCGCGGCCACCAGAGGCCCAGGGCGAGCCACGCCTCGAGGGCCAGGCCGAGCCAAGACGCCCAGCGCAGGACGTCCGGGTACGCGGCGAATCGCGGCAGCTGTTCGACCAACACGGCCCCAGACAGAAAAGTCGGATTCAGCTTCGACAGCGCCGCGAACAGGTACAGCAAGGTCAGTTGCCAGCGGAGCAAGGTCAGGGGCCAGCCCGGCACGGTGCCACCGCCGCGACCGTGGCGAGCATCGAGCGAGACAGCCCGGCCGGCCCCTGCGAGGGTCAGGAGCGCCACCAGCAGAGTCAGCAGATAAAGATGGTTCGAATACAGTTGCTGATCGAGCGCCAGCACGGCGCCGAGCACACCGGTGAGCACGAACCCCGGAGTCCGGCCACCCCACCCCGCGAGAAACAGCAGGGCCGCGACCGTGCCCAGGGCCAAGAGCGCGAGCACGATCAGCGGCGTCGGGCGCCCGAGTCCCTCGAAGTAGGGCAACAGGAGGACTTGGGGATCGGTCGTCCGCCACAACTTCGGGGCGATGTCGAGGAGTTTGATCACGACCCCCAACCCCACCGCGATCCGCACCAGCCCCACCGGTCCACTGGGCTCGCGGCGGGCGACCTCGGCGTGCAGGAAGCTCAAGGCCGGCATGAGACCTCCCGCGGCGGCTGCCCGGCCCGCTCCACGCGGACGGCCCAAGCGTTCTTCACCCGCTGACACAAGAAGCGCGGGAACGCTTCGTCGAGCCGCAGGTCCAAGCGGCGGGCCACTTGGAAGGGAATCGGGTCGATCGCCTTCTCGCCGCCGCCGTCGAGGATCAAGACGAACCGGACTCGCGCCTCGGTGCCGGCGAACATCTGCCAACCGAAACGCCCGGGGCGCTCCGGCTGGATCAGCTTCCAGATCGGCACGGCGAACTGAACGGCGAGGTAGAGGACGAAGAACGCCGCCGCCAAGCGCTCCCGGAGCGTCCAGGGCGGCGCCGAGGTCACGGGGAGCGGGGTAGCAACGGGCATGGCAGCGGACGGACCGCGGAGTCTCAGGTCACCGGTTCTTCCGCCACGATCAGGCGGTCGAGACCGTACTCCTCCATCTCCTTGGCGTAACGGTCGGCGGCTTCGTCGAGCAGGTTCAACCGCTCCTCGGGGCTCATGGCATCCAGTCGCCGCTCGCCGTAGCGCTGGAGCAAGTCGCGAGTGGCCAAGCGGTCGACGATCTCCTGCCAGAAAGTGTCGTTGTCGTAGTCCTCGATGACACTGCGCATGGCCTCACTTTCCTCGAAGGCCGCGGAAGGTCCCAGCTTACCGCCGTCCTCCTCGACCAGCTCGTCGAGGCCCACCTCGCGGGCCAATCCCAGCAGCTTTCCGAGCACGGCCTCGTATTCGCTGTTCTTGTCGTCGTCGGAGGCCAAGTGGGAGTTGGCCATCCACTCCCCGAGATAGGCCATCTCCAAGAGGGCGGCGAATTCGTCGTCGGTCAGGTCGATCGTCATGGGGTCTCCCGGGAGTCGTGACTGGAAGAACGGAGAGTACAGAATTTTCTCGAGCGCGGGAAACGGCTTCGTTCACGGCACGGCGGGCGGGGCGAGGCGAGGCAGCCGCCCGGTGCGTTCGGCGTACCCTTCGTAGATCTCGACGACCTCGTCGTAGGCGTCTTCGAGGTTGCCGACCCAGGTCAGCCCACGCAGCATGACGAGGTTCTGGCGCGCCTTGACGTCGCCGCCGAGGGCCAGGGCCAACGTTTGGTAGAGCAGATCCTCTTGCGCCTCGACCTCGAGCCCGTCCCAGGCAGAGATGCCGGCGTGAATGCGGGTGACGTCGGCCGCGGGAATGCGCGGCGGTGTGAACACCGAGCGGGACTTCTGCGTCACTTGGCCATCCGCGCCGAGCGAGAAGACGTGCTCCACCGAGGGCACATCCACCCACTCCCAGTCCTTGCCGAAGGGCAGCTCCTCGAGCTCGGTGACGACCAGAGCGCCCACTCGCTGTTCCACCCGGCAGGTTTGCAGTGCCGCGCACTGGAACACCGCACCGGCCGTGCCGCACTGCCGCACTTCCAGCTCCGCGACCAACCAACGGTCGGCGTCCTGCGCCACCCGCCGGCCACAGGCCACGAGCTCCGTCGCACCGAGACCCACGGCGAATACCGGCGTTTCGTCGCCGGCCGCGGCCGGGCAGCCGCAGGCGGCTCCGAGCGGTGGAGAGAGCAAAGGCAGCGACAGTAGGAGCAGCGAAATCCGGAACCGCATGGGGAACCTCCGAGGGGTGGAGCCTAGCACCCCCCGGAGGCCCGAGGTTCAGATCAGAGGTTCAGATCTTCGGGATGAGCGTCGGCGCGGGCGCCGTGAACTCCGTAGCGTTGCCGGACACGTTGTTGTCGCCGAAGGTGAGGATCTGCCCCCCGCCGGACTTGAACAGGCCGGTGGTGTTGCCGGTAACCGTCGAGCCGCCGATGCGCACCGACGCCGTGGCGCCGACCGCCTCCGCCCCGGTGCCGTTGACGCCGTTGTTCCCCGAGGCCACGGAATCGACCACGATCATCAGCGCCAGCGCGGTCGACGCCGTGGCCGAGAAGCCGCCGTTGGTGTTGCCCGCCGCAACACTGTTCGACACCGTCGTCGTGGTGTTCTCGAGGCCCTTGATACCGAACACGTTGTTCTCGAGCCGAACGTTGTCGAGGCTGGCTCGCGCCGCGGTGGCGACGGGGCGCAGGATGATGCCGCCGCCGGTGGTCCCGGTGCCGTTGTTGCGGATGATGGTGTCCGTGACGAACACCTCGACCCCCGCAGTCGTGGTGTTGACGTCGATGCCGAAGCCGGCCGCCGCGCTCCGGAAGCCTTGGATCGTGCAGTTCTCGACGAACAGCTGCTTGCCGGCGATCATGCGGATGCCGGACAGCCCGGTGCCCACACCCTCGATGTCGAGCCCGCGCAGCACGATGATGTCGTTGACCCCGGCGTTGATCACGATGCCGTTCGTGCCGGAAGCGAGCACGCCGGCGGCGCCGTTGCCGTCATTGACGATGCTGATCGACTTGGTGATGGTCACGGCACCGAAGCCGCCCGGGTCGAGGGTGTTGATCTCACCGCCCGCGGCGGTTTTCGAGATCGCCCCCGCGAACGTCTTGCAGGGAGCCGTGCGGCTGCACGGGTTGGCATCGTCTCCGACGCCGGAGACCCAGGTACGAGTGGCCTGGCCCCAAGCGGGGGAAAGAGCCGTCAGGGCGAACGTGAGCGAAAGGCCGATGACTTTTCCGAGTCTCATGGCGATCTCCTTCGGAAGTACGAGAAGAATTCGGGAAGCGGCTGAACCCTATCGCGCAAGAACCAGAGCGGCAACAGGAGCTGGCCTTCATGCTGGAACGTCGAACTAGGCTGCGATTCCTCACTCGAGCCCCAGCCAGTCGGCCAGAAGGCCGGCCACGTCGACGTGACGGATCGGCGGCAGGTCCCGCCCTGGCCCCAGTCCCGGCTCGGAGGCATAAAAAATCGCGTGCATGTCCCGGCGCTCGGGAAGGAAGCCGTGTTGCCCCGCGCCCCAAGGGACCTTCGACGGTCCGACCGCGACCTCGCTCGGTCCCTGTTGCGGGTAGTACCCCGGCACGAGGTCGTACGCCAGATCCCCGACCCGGGGGCCGGCCAGCAGCAGGTCCGGTCGCTCCCCGGGCCGAAACACGGTCGCGACCACCGGCTCACCGGTCTCGGGATCGCGCACTGCCCGCAGGGCCTGCTCCGCCGCCTGGAGGATACTCTCGCGCTCCTCGGAGCGAACGATGCCACCCTTGCGCTCGACCCCGTTGAGGCGTAGCTGGAAGTCCGGGAAGGCCGCCACGATCCGCGTCCGGGCGAGATCGACCTGCCCGTCCGGAGTCCACGCCAGCAACCCGGCATCGGCCAGGATGCGATTGATGTGGACCTCGCGCCGCGTCCCCGCCATGCCATGGTCGCTGACCAGGACCACCGCCGTGCCCTCCGGCACCGCCGCGACGATCGCCCCCAGCCAAGCGTCCTGAAGCTCGAACACCCGGGCGTAGAACGGCCACAGCCGGGCCGCGGCGGCCGGGTCGTGGCCAGGTGCGGCGGGGTCGAGCACGGCCATCCAGGTGTGGCCGGCACTGTCGCTCATCGGGGTGTAGTGGAACAGCACGTCGGGCCGCCAGTGTTCGAGCGCCCAGCGGGTTCCGGCGGTGGCGAGTTCGAGGTCGAAGGCCACCAACTCGAGCACCCGGCGCTCCGCCGTGCCGTCGCCGCCGAACGGTAGAGGGGTGCCGAAGCCGCCGTCTTCGTAGAGCCAGAACGGGTCGTCGTGAAAGCCCGGGTAGGCCCGTTCGTAGGCCGCCAAGTCGGCGGCCGAGATCGCCCCGCGCAAGCCACTGGTCGCGCGCCGATACAAAGCGAGGCGCGAGCCGTCCGGTGCCAACTCGAAGAGTCGAAAGAAGGTACCGCCCGCGAGGCCACCGGCACGCACCCGAAACGGCGGACTGAAGCCCCCGACCGTACCGTCGGCTTCCCGGGGTTTGAGCACGACTTCTCCGCGCCGCTGCCGCCGGCTTCCTTGGCGGACCAGAACGCTGTCGAGCCCGACCACCGGGTCCGCCGGATCGTCGAAGGCGAGGGCGAAGAAGGTCGTGTCGCCGACGACGATCCGCGCTTCTCGGGCTCCCCGTCCCCGCGGTCCCCAGCCCCGGCGCGCGGGGACGAAAGCCCGGGCATCGACCATCTCGCCGGAGGCGATCGAGTGCTCGAAGCCGCTCACCGAGCGGTAGGCCTCGGCCGGAACTCCAGCGGCCGCGAGGCGCTGGACATGGGGGCCTTGCGGGTAGGACTGGGTGGCCGAGAGCACCACGACGCGGCGACCGGCCCGCGCCGCCCGCACGTAGAAAGGCTCGGCCGTGAGCGCTTCGGAGCTGAATCCACGCACGGATTCGAGCACCGTATGTTCCGCCGCGGGCAACAACGGCACTTCGTTACTGGTGACGCCGTTGGCGCCCGGTCCCTGGCCCGTCCACAGGGCGGCGTGACCGGCGGCGGTCTTCGACGGAAAGGTGGTGACGCTGTACTCGGCGGCCACCCCGCGGGCAGCGAGGGCCGCCAAATGCGGCAAGCGTCCCTCGGCGAGCAGCCGGTCCACCACCCAGTCCGCAGCCCCGTCCCAGGAGATCACGACCAAGCGGCGGGGCGGCTCGGCCCCGGCGGGCAGGGCAGCGAAGACCGCGGCGAAGCACCACGGCCGCAGGCGGCGGGTCAAGCGCATGAAGGTCATTGTAGAGGGAGCCGCCGCAGACCGTCCACAAACGGGGACAGCGGAGCTTTCGTACACCCTCTAAAACGGGGTTTCGCACTTGGCTCGAGCTTTGCTCGGTGCCCGGCGGGTCCACGAACCATGGAGGAAGATCGATGACGCTCCGAGTTTCGACCGTTCTCGCCCACGTCGCCGTGCTCGTCCTGACGGCCGTTCCGCTCACCGCCGATACCTTCACGCCCACGAAGTTCACCGACAGTTTCGACGGGGCCTGCAACGCCGACTGCTCGCTGCGCGAAGCCATCCAGGCCGCCAACCAGAACCCCGGGCCGGACACGATCGACCTGGCGACGGGAACCTACGTGATCTCGCTGCCTGGGGCCAACGAAGACGCCAACGCCACCGGCGACTTCGACATCCTGGGCCAGCTGACGATCGATGGCGACGGCGCCAAACGGACCGTCCTCGACGGCATGGACCTCGACCGCCTCTTCCACGTTCCCTCCGGGGCCTCGGTCACGATCAACCTGGTGACGATCCAGAACGGCATGGCGGGCATTGGCGGCGGCCTCTACAGCGAAGGCAATGTGACGCTCGCGGGTTGCCAGGTTCGCGACAACGTCACGACTGGCTTCGGCGGCGGCGTCTTCGCCGAGCTCCCCGGCTCGTTCTTCGCCCTCAACTCGCTGTTCGCCAACAACACGGCCCAGGGTGGCGGTGGTGGTGCCGCCTTCGGAGCCGACGCGGATCTGTTCAACACCACGTTCTCGGGCAATACCGCCGTCACCGACTTCGGCGGCGGGGCCTACGTCTTCTCGCTCACCACCGTCAACATCCTGAGCGGCACATTCACCGGCAACTCGTCCTTCCAGGGCGGCGGCC
Source organism: Thermoanaerobaculia bacterium (assembly GCA_033762835.1). GTDB lineage: Bacteria > Acidobacteriota > Thermoanaerobaculia > Multivoradales > DATKCC01 > JANRLG01. The sequence goes on along the minus strand of JANRLG010000292.1, from coordinate 35,356 downwards.
TACTGGTGGAGGGAGACACCCTCGTGAACGTCGCCAACACAGTGATCTCGGGCAATCTGGCTCCCGTGGGGCCAGAGTGCAACGGCCCGATCGTGTCCGCAGGCCACAATCTCGTGCGCGACAACACCACCTGCAGCGGCTTCACGGGTACCGGGGACCAGGTGGGCTCGATGTCGCTTCCTTTAGACGCCATGCTCGGCCCCTTGGCGAACCTCGGCGGCGGCATCGACGGTCACCGGCCGCTGACGAACAGCCCGCTGATCAACGCCGCCAGCCCCGCCGCCCTCGGCAACCCTGGTGCCTGCCTGTCCGAGGATCAACGCGGCGTGCTGCGGCCCCAGGGCGGCCGCTGCGACATCGGAGCGGTCGAAGACGACACGATCTTCGCGGACGGCTTCGAACGCGGCGATAGCAGCGCTTGGAGTAACGTCGTGCCGTAGTGGGTCCGCCCCGCCGAGCAGTCCGCGGTGCTGAGGGCTCTCCGGTAGGATCAGCCCGAACCTTCCTACCCCCGGGCCCAGGCCAGGAGCGTGTCATGTTGCGTCGACTGCCAGCCGTCGTCTTGTGGATCGCCTCGTCCGCCGCGATCCTCTCTGCCCAATCGAGCCTCCCGGGCTACTCCGACCTGACCCAGCCGTGTGCGCCCAGTTGCGGCACGACCTGCACGAACTACCCGTTCCAGCCCACGAACTGCATGACTTCGAACTCCGGACCGGCGCGCGCCAATATCGTCTTCGGCGGCTCCCTCAGCTCCACCAACATGCTGTACTGCCCAGGCGGCACCAGTACGAGCCCGCGGCCCTACGCCCTGTGTTTCTTTTCGGGGCCACCCGTGAAAACGGGCACCGAGGGCTCGGTGGCGACGAACAACATCCTCTCGTGCGTGCCGGACTTCAAGACGGGCTTCGCCAAATGCCAGTGCCAGGTGTACAACACCAGCGCCTTCTACGTCGACATCAACTCGATCCTGAATCTCGGGGCCTGGTCGCAAACCCGGCAGGTCTGCGGAACCGACGGGTCGCTGTGCAAGAACATCGCGTATTGCGACGAGAACGGCAACACCAAGAGCTGCGCCAAACCGCCGTGCCCGGCCTGCCCCACCACGATCGCCCCGGTCTGCGACTACGTCGGCGCCCAGCCCTTCGACCCCGACAAGGGCCTCTACCCCACCAAGTACTCGGCGCCGTCGCGGGTCGACCTGGTCTCCACCTTCAGCTTCGCCATGGGCACGACGGCGTCGACCGGCCCGTACCAACTCGGCTCGACCCCATGCACCAACAACGGCTTCTACGCCGGCTGCATGACCGCACCCTGCCAGTACACGGGCGACGCCAAGGCCGACGGCAGCGTCGTCACCTGCGAGTGCCCGATGTGGCAAGGGGACTATCAAATCGGCCAGGGTAACTTGCCGCAAAACCTGACCTGCCCGACGAACCAGGACTGGGTGTGGTCGGCGGCCAACTCGGTCTCGCACTGAAGTCCCGGAATCACAAACGACTCGGGGGCACGGCCGAAGTCGTGCCCCCGAGCCGCGAATCAAGCCTTCTTGCGCCCGGTGAGGATCAACTCCCGGCCGGCCAGGTACAGCACCACCAGCAACACCGTGTAGGGCAAGAGCGCCAGCACATCCGCCGAGGCCCCGGAATGGAAGGGGTTGCTTTCGGCGAAGGCGCCCACTCGCTCGTTGAAGCGGGTGAACCAGGGCACCGCGGCCAGGAACGCGATGACGATGCCCGCGAGGGCGCCGCCTGCGATGTAGCCGGAGGCCATCAGCACGCCGGGGCTCTTGTCGCCGTGGGCGGTTAGCTGTTCCTCGGTCATGGTCACGCCCTTCTTGGCGAAGTCCTTCTCCTGCCAGCGGTCGATGGCCCAGCGGATCATTCCGCCCAGGAAGATGGGCGAGGAGGTCGACAGCGGCAGGTAAAGCCCCACGGCGAAGACCAGCGCCGAGACCCCCGACAGCTCGAGAGTGATCGAGATCAGGATGCCGAAGAGCACCAAGCCCCAAGGCAGGTCCCGATTGAGGATGCCCTTGATGATGTAGGACATCAGCGTCGCCTTGGGAGCGTCGAAGCGATCGAGCTTGATCGTCTTACCGTCCGGCGTCTCGACCTCGGTGAAGCGGCCGTTGATGCTCGGGTCCATGAAATAGACCGCCTGGCCAGTGTCGTCCACCAGGTACTTGCCTTCGGGCCCCCCGTTCGGATCGGTCTTGAACCAGACCTTGTAGGACCGGGTGTCGCCTTGGGAGAAGGGCCCTGGCTTGGGAACCTCCGTCTGGTGCAGCTCGGCGACGTTGGTCGTCAGGCCCGCGGGCGCCACCTTGGCGATCGGCAGGTAGATGGCGTTCGAGTTGTTCAAGGCGAGCAGGATCGGCCCCAGAATGAGGCAGGACGCGAACGAGCCGAGGAGGATCGCCACCTGCTGGTGGCGCGGCGTACCGCCCAACAGGAAGCCGGTCTTGAGGGCCTGAGACGTGGTGCCGCCGTTCGAGCTCGCGATACACACGATGGCGCCCACGGACAGGGCGGTCACGAAATACCCGGCGCCCGTCCAGCCGAGGGCGAGGAAGATCAGGCAGGTGAGCAGCAGGGTCGCCACCGTCATGCCCGAGATCGGGTTCGACGACGAACCGACCTCACCGGTCAAGCGCGACGACACCGTGACGAATAGGAACCCGAAAGCGAGAATGAGGATCGCCCCGACGAGATTCATGTGCAAGGTCGGGATCGCCAGGATCGCCACTACCAAGCCGGCGCAGCCCCAGAGCACCCACTTCATCGACAGGTCGTCGTCCGTGCGCTTCTTCACGAAGCCCTTGGCCACCGCTTCGCCACCGCGGCGGAAGTCCTTGAGCCCCTCGCGCAAGCCCGCCCAGATCAGCGGGAAGGACCGCAGCAGGCTGATGATGCCGCCGGCGACCACGGCCCCGGCGCCGATGTAGAGGATGTAGGCGCCGCGGATGTCGTCCGTCCCCATGTCGGCGATCGGCATCGTGCCCGGCGACAACACGCCAGGAATGGCGGCGCCGAAGAACTTGATCATGGGAATCAGTACCAAGTAGGACAACACACCGCCCGCGACCATGATCGAGGCCACCCGCGGGCCGATGATGTAGCCGACGCCGGTCAACTCCGGAGAGATCTCGGCCGAGACCGAACCCGCCGGCAGCGGCTGACCGAAGACCTTCTCCGGCACTTCCTTCCACAGCTTGCCGGCGCTCATCAGAGATTTGTAGAGGAGGCCGAGGCCGAAGCCCGCGAAGATCGTGCGCGCGCTCGAATCCGCCGCGAGTCCTGCCAGGGCCGACTTGCGTGCCTCTTCCTTGGCGGAAGCCGAGGACAGCAGCTTCGACTCCTCCGAGGCACCCGCCTTCAGGACCTCGGCACAGGCCGTCCCCTCGGGATACTTGAGCTTGCCATGCTGCTGGACGATCAGCGCCCGGCGCAGCGGAATCATCATGAGAATGCCCAGGGTGCCGCCGAGAATCGAGACGAGCAGCGGCCGGTAGGGCTCGAGGTCGGCCCCGAGAATGAGGATCGCCGGCATGGTGACGCCGAGACCGAAGGCGATCGACTCGCCGGCCGAACCCGCCACCTGCACGATGTTGTTCTCGAGGACGGTGGCGTCTTTGAAGCCGAGTTTGGAAAGGGCACGGAACAGGGTGATGGCGATGACGGCGACGGGAATGGAGGCCGAGACGGAGAGGCCGACCTTGAGGACCAGATACAACGAGGCGGCGCCGAACACCATGCCCAGGAAGGTCCCGGCGATCAAGGCACGCGGCGTCAACTCCGCCATGCGCGTTTCGGCTGCGATGTAGGGCTCGAAAGCCGGTTTCGGGGCGTCCGCCACGGCACTCACCTCCCGGGCTCACGCCCGCGTCGACCCGCGGCGTCCTCCCGGGAGGGCGGGACGTCCGAGGTCCGGTTCACTGGTCGATTCGACGGGCGGAGAATACGCCGCCGGTCGCGCTTTTCGCAACGACCGGCAGCAAGTTTCAGGCCGTGGTCAGCCGCCCGGGCCGGGATCCACCGACAGCGGCAGAATGCTGCCCGGCTGGCGGTTGGTGAGGGCGTCGTAGGTGAACGTGAGGCCGTGGCGGCGGTGCTCCGGGACCGGCACGGGGGCCGGAGTGTGGCCCCCAGGAGAGCCCGGACGAGGGGGCGGGTCGTTCGGGATCACGATGATCGGCGCCGCCGGAACGTAACCCGGCAGGTAGTAGGTGAAGCCGTAGGAGGGCGTGGCGGCGACTTGCTCGCGCTCTCGTTCGTTGCGCGCGAGCCGATCGAGCTCGCGCAGCGTCAGCAGCTCGACGGTACGGGACAAGCGGACTTCCCGCTCGGCCCGGGCCGCGGCCAGCTTGGCCTCGTGCTCGGCGCGCCGCGCCTGATCCCGACGCTCGGCCTCGGCGCGCGGCACCCACTCGCCGTCCGCCAGCTCGAAACCCTTCCGCCGCATCAGTTCGGTTTGTGTCAGCCAGCGGCCGACCTCGGCATCGTAAGCGTGGAAGCCCAGGGCTCGCATGTACGGCCCGAGGCCCTCGAGCGTGGGGTCGATCTCGGCCGTCCGCCGGGCGGCCTCGCGTACGCCATCTTCGAAGCCTTGCTCGCGCGCCCAACGCGCCAGGTCCAGCCAGCTGGCAGCGGTGGCGTGGGGGCCGAGGGCGGTCTTGCGAGCCAGAAACTGAGCGAACAAGGTGTCGGACTTCTCGATCCGCGCCACCCGGGCTGCCGGCAACTTCATTTCGCCGTGGGGCATCTGGATAACGACTTGATCTCCGACCCGTTCGGCGATCACTTCTTCGAAACTGCGACCGTTGGTCAGATGGACGGTGTCGGCGAGGGCGCCGCCAGCACCGCCCCAGCTAACGAGGGCGGCGAGGGGAGCGAGGAAGGTGAGACGACGGCGACCCATGGGGCCTCCTTCCGGGATTCGACTCTAGTCAGGATAACACGGCCGAACCGCCCTAGCGCTTCAGCCCACTCGTGATTGAAACTGGTATACTCCAAGAACTTCGAAGACATGCTGGCTCGAGCCCTCGAAGGCGAGGCGAAAGAGAACGATGCAAGGGCACCTGGAGAAATTCTACAAGATTCTCATGCACTGCTTCGTCTTGGGTATTCTGGTCTACCCGATTGTCGCTGCTTGGACGAACGTTCCTCAGGATGAGCCACAGAAATCCGCAGTTCGTCGAGGACGGTGGGCTGGAGCCCTCGTGGTGGCAGCTATTTTCTGGATGCACCCAAGCTTCGATGACCCGTTTCGCTATTCCGAGCGCTGGACCTCGGGTAAACAAGTAATCTTCGCTTTGTGCGGAATCGTTACAGGCCTGCTCTGTGGGGGAGGTGTTTGTCTAATCCGCAGATTTCTTGGCTTCCGAGCCCAGGCTGACGAACAGACCGGGGAGCTTCGGGAGCAGGGCCCAGCTAGCAGCGGGACCCGTCAATGGAGTGTCTTCCGGACTGTAGATTGGCGATTCGTTCTGCTTGCTGCGCCTTCCACCCTGGTTGCAGTTCGTACCACTGGTTTCCGACTGACTTTCTTACCTTTGCTGCGAAGGGCCCTTCAGGTTTGCATTCCCATGTTGTCCGTGGTATCATATATAAAATTTGCTTCGTGTCGAAAATTAATAGGAATCGGCATCTTGTTTGGAGCCGCTTCTTGGATTATAACAAAAAGTATCGTTAACCAAACGCGAGAGTGGCAACGAAATACGTCAGCTGAAGAATGAGAGGGCACAAAGGACCATGAACCGTCCTCAGAACGACTTCGAGACCTTACTCGTCAAATCGCGGTTCATCCTTGCGCCGATCTTCTTGACCCTCATCGTTGCGACGGTCCTCGTGCTTTTCCTGGCGGGTTTCGAGCTTGTAGAAGCATTCGTTGGGATCTCGGAGGCCTGGAAGAGCCCGGATACACTGGCCGTGAAGAAAAAGACCATCATCGGAGGAATATTAGACCTCGTCGACCTTTCGTTGATTGCTGCTCTTGTCTGGACCGTAGCGATCACAGGCTACAAGAAGTTCGTTTCGGAACTCAACACCCAAAAGAGCGAGGACGACAAAATCTGGTCTGAGGGCCCGGACTTCTTTAGCTTGAAACTAAGGTTGATGGGGGTGATGGTCGTCATATCGGGCATCGAGCTGCTCAAGTACTCCGGAACCGACAAGTTCTCGCCAGAGTCAGGAGTCTTCTGGAAAGTCATCATCCACTTGGCTTTCGTCATCTCTTGCCTTTTGTTCGCTATCAGCGACTATGTTCACGAAGGAAACAACAAGAAAGATGCGACCGACGGCCACTAGCCGTACCGCTCGGCCGGAGGCTCGTGAACCCAGCCTCCCGTCTCGAGCGGGTTCCACCAGTCCAGGCTCGAGAAACGCGCGAAATCCCGGTCCGACGAGCACAGGCGCGCGCCATGCTGGAGGGCGAGGGCAGCCAGGTGGGCATCGGGCACCAGGTTGCCGCGGGCGCCGACTTCGGCGAGCAGCTCGGCCAGCGTCGCAAAGTGGCGGTCGGTGGGCTCGGGCACGCAAACGACCGGCGAACCGAACCAGGAATCGACCGTTTCCAGCGCTTCTTCGATCGTCATCGGACGGGTGCAGACCTTGGGGTGGGTGACCAAGCGCAGGAACGCCAAGATCGTAGCCCACGGCAAGCCGACGGGCTCGTCGCCCGACAACGCCGTTTCGAAGAAGGCCCGGGCGCGGCCATGGAACGGACTCTCCTCGTCGTAGGCGTAGAGCAACAGGTTGGCGTCGAGGAGATCCACCGGCATTACCTCAGGCGTAGTCGGGGCCTTCGAGCCGCTCGAGCAGCTCGGCGACGTTGTCGATGTCGACTCCCGGACGTAGGCCCAGGCGACGCGGGACGATCACGAACGGCCTCCGGGGCGGCCGGGAGCGCAGGGCGAGGCCGTCCCGCAGGACGCGGTTCACGGTGTCCTTGAAGCTCTCGCCTGTCCGGCCCATTTCGTCGCGCAGTTTTTCGGCGACATCCGGTTGAAGGGTCATCGTGGTGCGCATGGCATCTTGATGCTTGCACACACGCCGACCAACGTCAAGACGATGCGCGTGGTAGGGTTCGCGCGCCATGGACGAGCTTACGAGTACGGAACGCAAACACCTGCGGGGCCTAGCCCACGCTTTGAAACCGGTCGTCCAATTGGGCGGCCACGGCCTGACCGACGCCATCGTGCGTGAGGTGGATCTCGCCCTCGAGCACCACGAGCTGATCAAGGTGCGCTTGGTGGGAGAACGGGACGACCGCGCCGCGGCCGCCGAGGAAATCGCGATACGCGGTCGCGCCGGCTTGGTCGGCACCATCGGCGGCGTGGCCATTCTCTTTCGGCGTCACCCCGAGGCCGAGAAGAGGAAGGTCCTGCTCCCCGGCGAGGCGCCGCCGAAACCGAAGAAGGTCAGAAAACCCGGCGGGCCGGGGGACAAGGCGAGCGCGAAGGACCGGCCACGGAGGTCGGCCGCGACTCGTTAGAGTCCTCTCGAGGCCCGGCTCAGGGATCGGTCAAGGACCACGACGTCAGATCCCCGCTGTCGAACCCGTCGTTGAAGATCGAATTGTTCGCCGTCACCTCGAGAAAGATCGCCGTCGGCACCCCGCGGTTCCCGGCGGAGTCGAGGCCGTAGACGTGGATCAGGTGCCGGCCGGGGGCGAGCGTCGAAGTGTCGACGGTACCGGTCACCGGCTCGGCCGTCTCGTCGAAGACTCCGTCCTGAGCGCTCAGAGGGAAGGACTCGGCAGCGGCCCAGGGCGCCGCGTCGATCGTGTACCGCGCCTCGGTGACGGCCTGGGTTGGCTCCGTCCCCCAACCGCCGCTGAAATAACGCGCGTCCGACACGGTCGCTGAAAGCGTCACCGGCGTGCCCTGGGTCACACTGACCGCCGAGAGGGCCAACCCGAACGGCTCCGGCCCCTTCGGTTCGCGATAAGGCTGGCGGGCCGCCTTGGCGGCGTAGAGCAAGGCGTTGGTGTTGGTCGGACGCACCGTGTTCTCGAAGCTGGTGCAGCTTTCGAAGAAGTTGGTTCCCACCTCGAAGGTGTACGACGCCACGCCGTAAATGCCGTAAGCGAGGTCGTCCGTCGTCCCATTGGCTTCGTACAGGCAGTCGCCCGGGCGGCAGACGTCGTAATTGTTGTACCAACCGAACTTGCGACCGAGCGTGGCGAGCCCGGCGGCGTTCGGAGCGGTACCGGCATTGCCGCCTCCCCAGGGGTAGAGCACGAGGCCGGAGTAGCTGTGCAGCGTGATGAACACGCCCTCGGTGGTGTCCGGAGCCGCATCGGTCAGGGCCGGGCCGCGCTGGTCCTCGAACACCGAAGCCAGGTAGGCCTCGATCGCCTGGGTTTCGGGCTCGGAAGCCACGGAGGGGCCCCGATAGGTGTCCGAGCAGGGCGTGCCGCTCGAACTCGGTGGCCCCCAGAAGTAGGTGGAGTTGCGGTTCAAGTCGATGCCGCGGCTGCTCGACGTGGTGCCACAGGCGGTGCCGTTGGTGTTCTTGCGCCACAAAACGCCGGGCTCGGCCTTCTTGCGGCCGTCCGGGTTGGCGTGAGGAATCACATGGATGACCGTGTGGTCGAGAATCCAGGTGATGTCCGGATCGACGCCGTAGCCGTTCACCAGCATCTCCGCGAACCGCGTGGAGATCTCCGCGGTCGCCATCTCGCGGGCGTGAATGGCCGACATCAAAATGAAAGGGGCTTTCGGTCCGGGAGCGTTGCCGTTGGTGATGACCAGGGCGCCGATGTCGAAGCCGCCGGAAAGCGGGGCGTTGACCTTCTCCCAGGTCGGACCGATCGTCGTCCAGGTCGCGAGATCAGGGTGATTCGTCGCCAGGGCCTGGAGACTGGCGAAGGTCTCCTCCACCGTGCGATAGCAGGGATAACCCGGGACCGCGTTCACCTGCCCCGCGAGCGGCTGCCCGAGGGTGGCGAGCTCGATCGTCCGCACGGCGTCGACTTCGACCTTGAAGCCCGCGGCCCGCAGAGCCGCCAGTTGCTCCCAACTCACCCAGGCGTCCACCTTGCCGGTTTTCGGATCGGGCCGATGGCTCCACAGGTCGAGCGACTGATCGAGCTGGCCGAATTGGTCCGACCGGGTCAGCTGGATCTGAACTACGACACCGGTTTCGGCCATGGTCGGACCGTCCAAAGCCGCCGGAGCAGCCACGGGAGCGAGCAAGATCAGGACGACGACCGCTGCGAAACGACCGAAGAAATCCATAACGTGCCTCACAAGGAACGAGATCGAAGGCCGGGAGTATAGCGCTCTCGGGCGGCCGACAGAGGGGGTGCTGCCACCTGCTCTGGGAGGTGCGTGTTTCCCTGCTTCGGCCGAGCCGATTGTCTGGTCCGAGAGGGGGAAGACCCCGTCCAATTGAAACCCTGAGCCTCGGCTGATTGAAACCTTTGGCCCCGTCCAAATGAAACCCTGGCCCCCTGCGGGGTTCAGCCGAAGAGTTCCATCTGCCCCTCTCGCAGGCGCCGGAAGTTCGCCGTGGAGAGCTCGAATCCGCGGCGGGCGAGGCCGGCTTTCTTGCGGGCTTGGTGGAAGAGCGCGGCGACTTGCTCGGCGTAGGGGCCGTCGCCGCGCATGCGGTGACCGAAGCGCGGGTCGTGCAGCTGGCCGCCGCGAGCGTCGCGCAGGCGGCCGAGGACTTTTTCGCGCCGATCAGGAAAATGCCGCTGCAACCACTCGTCGAAGACGGTCTCGACCGCACCCGGCAGGCGCAGCAGAGTGAAGCCGGCGGTCTGAGCCCCCGCTTCGGCGGCGGCGGCGAGGATCTTGGGCACTTCGTGGTCGGTGATCGCCGGGATGATCGGCGCCACCAGCACCCCCACCGGCACGCCGCCGTCGCGCAGCGCGCGCAGGGCCGCGAGGCGATCCCGCGGGTGCGAAGCGCGGGGCTCGAGGATACGGGCGAGCTCGCCGTCGAGAGTGGTGATCGAGATCATCACCCCCACTGCCTGGTGGCGGGCGAGCTCCTGGAGGTGATCGAGGTCGCGGCGGATCAAAGCGTTTTTGGTCACGATCATCACCGGATTGCGGAACGCCGCCAGCACCTCTAGGCACCGCCGGGTGATCTCGAGTTTGCGTTCGATCGGTTGGTACGGGTCCGTCACCCCGGACAATCCGAGCGGCTTCGGCTGCCAGGAGCGCGCGGCGAGCTCCTGGCGCAGCAGCTCCGGGGCGTCCTCTTTCACCAGGATGCGGGTTTCGAAGTCGAGCCCGGCGGAAAAGCCCAGGTACTCGTGGGTGGGCCGGGCGTAGCAGTAGGCGCAGCCGTGCTCACAACCGCGGTAGGGGTTGATCGAGGCGTCGAAGGGCACGTCGGGGCTTTGGTTGGTGGCGATGATCGAGCGCGACGAGTCGCGCAGGTAGCGGGTTTCGACCCGCTCCGGCCCAGCTCCGAACTCCCCTGCCTCGAACTCCACGGCGATGCGCTCGAACCGGTTCTGGGGGTTCGTGGCACTGGCTCGGCCCTTGGGGAGGTTGGTCGGCAGGTCGGACACGGCGGGCATTGTACGATGAATTACGCTTTATTACCGCCAAGCGAGAAGCCGAAAAACCCGCGGGGCCCCGTAGTAATCTTGCGGATCATGACCACCACCGTCGAACCCCGTTTGTCCCGCGGTCTCCGCGACCTCCTGCCCGAAGCCATGATCGCCCGCCAGTGGATGGTCGACACCATCCGCGGCGTTTACGAGTTGTACGGCTTTTCGCCTCTTTCCACCCCCGCCATCGAGTACCTGGACGTCCTGCGCGGCTCGGCGGCGGGCACGGAAGCTCAGCAGTCGATCTTCACCGTCCAGAATCCCGAGGAAGAGAAACTCGGATTGCGTTTCGACCTCACGGTGCCCCTGGCGCGCGTGGTCGCGCAGTACCGCGATCTGCCCAACCCGTTCCGGCGCTACCAGGTGGCCCCGGTGTGGCGGGCCGACAAGCCGGGCGCGGGCCGCTACCGCGAATTCACCCAGTTCGACCTCGACTCCGTGGGGGTCGTCTCCGAGGTGGCGGACACCGAGATTCTCGCCGGCATGTGCGACACGCTGACGGCCCTGCGGGTCGGGGGTTACAAAGTGCGCTTCTCGAGCCGAGGCATTCTGAATGTAGTGCTGACCTACGCCGGCATTCCCCAGGAGCTCGGCACGAACGTCTTCCGAGTGCTCGACAAACTCGACAAGATCGGCCCGGATAAGGTCCGCCGGGAGTTGACCACGGGCTACGTGGACGAGTCCGGCGACCCCATCCCCGGCGTCGGCCTGCGCGGCGATCAGGTGGACAAGATCGAGCGTTTCCTGGCGATCACACCCGATGATCGGCGCCGGGTCATCGGCGAGATCAGCGAGCTGTTCGCCGGAGTCGAGGGCGCCACGACGGAGATCGGCGTCGTCGCCAAGATCTCGGACCATCTCTACGCCCTGGGTTACGGCGACGACCAGGTCGCGCTCGATCCGTCGATCGCCCGCGGTCTCGCTTACTACACCGGCCCGGTGTTCGAGGCCATTCTGACCGAGGCGCCGCAGTTCGGCTCGGTCTTCGGGGGCGGCCGTTACGACGACCTAGTGATGCGCTTCTTGGGCGAAAAAGTCCCGGCGGTGGGCGCGTCGATCGGCGTCGACCGCCTACTCGCGGCGCTCCAGCATCTCGGCCGCATCGGCGGGCGAAAGTCGATCTCCCAGGTCCTCGTCACCGCCTTCGACTCGAGCCTCGAGCGCGACTACCTCGAGATGGTCTTCGAGCTGCGCCGGGCCGGCATCCCGGCCGAGCTGTACCTCGGTCCAGCCAAGGGACCGGGCAAACAGATCAAGTACGGGGATACCCTGGGGGTGCCGATCGTCGTGCTCTACGGCTCCAACGAGAAGGAACGGGGCGTCGTCACGCTCAAGGACATGGAGGCCGGGCGCGAGCGCGCCGCCGCCATCGCAGCGCGTTCCGAGTGGCTCGAGAAACGCCCGGGCCAACGCGAGGTGCCGCGCTTCGAGCTGGTCTCCGCCGTGCGCGAGATGCTTTCCGCGATCGACGAGGACCGCCGGCCATGACCGCCCTCGACCTCGGTGATCATCCGCTCACCCTCGGCGAGCTCGCCCGCGTGGCGCGCGACCCGAGGGTGCCCGTCCAGCTCTCGGACGCCGCCCTGGCGCGGGTGGACCGCTGCCGCGGGCTGATCGAAGCGGTGGCTGAAAACTACCGGCGCGAGGTCGCCAAGGGTGCCCTTGGCCGGCCCATCCAGGACTACGGCGTCACCACCGGGTTCGGCGAGTTCAAAGACATTCCGATTGCGCCCGAGGACCTCGAGCGCTTGCAGGTCAATCTGCTGCTCTCCCACGCGGTCGGAGCGGGCGACTCCGCGCACCCGGACGACCCGGCGAACTACTTCCCCGGCGAAGTCGTGCGCGCCGCCCTCTTGATCCGCCTGAACGCCTTCCTGCGTGGGCACTCGGGAGTCCGCCGGGAGCTCGCCTCGGCCATCGTGGCCATGCTCGAACGCGGCATCGTGCCGCTGGTGCCGCAGAAGGGCTCGGTGGGCTCGTCGGGCGACCTGTGTCCACTCGCCCACCTGTTCGTGACCTGGCTCGGAGAAGGGCGTTACTACGTGGCGCGGACACCCGAGGACCTGGTCACGCAGGCCTTCGATGCCCGTGCCTGGAGACCGGCATCGGAAATGGCCGCGGACCTCGGGTTCGCGCCGCCGACACCGAGCTGCAAGGAGGCCCTGGGGCTGATCAACGGTGCCACCTTCTCGGCCGCCGTCCTGGCCCTCGCCAGCCACGACGCCGAACGCCTGGCCGACAGCGCGGACGGCGCCGGAGCCTTGTCGCTCGAAGCCGTCTGCGGCTGTGCCCGCGCCTTCGACCCGAAAGTCCACGCCGCGCGCGGCATGGCCGGGCAAATCGCCGTCGCGGCCCACTACCGCGAGTTGCTCACGGGATCGACGTTGCTCGAAGCCGCCGGCGCCGTACAGGACGCCTATTCACTCCGCTGCGCCCCGGCCGTACACGGTGCCGCCCGGGACACGATCACCCACGTCCGCCGGATCGCCGAGTTCGAGATCAACGCCGCCACCGACAACCCGCTGTTCTTCCCTGGGGAGAACGGCGAAGCCCATTCCGAGACCCCCTGGGACGCCGAGTTCGCCCAGAACGCCCCGCCCGGCCACCGCGGCATCGAACGCATCAGCTATTCCGCCGGCAACTTCCACGGCGAGCCCGTGGCCATGGCGGCGGACCTGCTGTCGATCGCCGTCGCCGAGTTGGCCAACATCTCCGAGCGCCGGTGCCAGCTGCTGCTCGACCAGCACCACAACCGCAATCTACCCGCGAACTTGGCCGCCCTGCCGGGCGTCCAGAGCGGCCTGATGATCGCCCAGTACACGGCCTCGGCGCTGGTGTCCGAAAACAAGGTTCTGGCCCACCCGGCGGTGGTGGATTCGATCCCCACCGCCGCCAACATCGAAGACCACGTCGCCATGGCCACCCACGCAGCCCGGAAGGCCCGGACGATCCTGGGCAACAGCCAAACGGTGATCGCGATCGAGCTGCTGTGCGCCGCCCAAGCCATCGACTGGCGAGTCGGCATGAACCGGGACCCGCGCGGCAAGCCCGAGCGTCTGCCCGACGCCGAGCGCTGGTCCGCCGCCAAGGCGGAAGCCGAGGCCTTCCGAGCCGCGACCGCCCCGGGCCGGCGCGCGGCCCTCGCTGCCAAACTCGGCCGCGGAACCGGCGAGATCTACCGCCAGGTGCGGGCGATCGTGCCGACGGTGGTCGAGGACCGGCTGATCGGGGAGGACATCCGCCGACTGCGGGCCTGGCTCGCCGTGAGGTAAAACGTGAAGCTCCGCTGGCTGGCCTTCGGCATCGGACTCGTCGTGTCGCTGTGGCTGGTCTGGCGCGGCCAACTGGGCGGCGATCAGCTGAATCTGCTGGCGCGCGGCTGGTTGTTGGTGAACGACGGCGAGTGGATCGCCTACGGCAACCCGATGTCGACCGGCGGCCACACCCCCGGTGGCGTCACCAGCCTGCTGATCGGTCTCCCGCTGTTCCTGTGGCTCGACCCACGGGCACCGAGCCTACTGGTGTTCCTGTTCCACCTCGCCGGATGGTTCGTGCTCGAGCGGGGACTGCGCGGCCTGCTGTCGGAGCACGAGCGCCTCTGGCTCGTGGCCTGCTACTGGCTCAGTCCCTGGCGGCTCTTCTTCTCCGGCTTCCTGTGGAACCCGAACTACCTGTTCTTCTTCGGCGCCTTGCACCTGTGGGCCTGCCGCGTGCAGCGCGATCGGCCCCGTTTCTGGCCTTCTTTCGCGCTGGCCGGGGGTCTGGTCCTGGCCCTTCAGATCCACCCCTCGGCGTTGCTGCTCCTGGCGGCCTGCGGGCTGCTCTGGCTCCGCCGGTACTTTCAGCCCCATTGGCTCGGCGGAATCGCCGGGGCACTGGTCGCGGGCTCGACGCTGATCCCCTGGTTCTTGACGCTGGCCTCCCAGCCCACGATCGTCACCGAGGTGGAGCGCGGGTTCCCGTTTCGGGGCCTCGTGCTCGTCTACCCGCTCCTGCGTGGGCTTTCCTACTGGTTCCGGTATCCCACCCCGTTTCTGCCGGAGAAGGTGACGCGGTTCGATTTTTCGACCGCTCTCGGCGGCGAGGATGTGTGGCTCGGGCCGCTGGTGACGAAACTGGCCCAGTGGCTGCTGCCGCTCACCCTCGTCGTGGCGCTCGGTGCCACCGTCTGGCTGCTGCGCCGTTGGCACCGTCGCCGGTGGTGGGCACCGCTACCGGCTACGGCCTCGGGGCGCCGCTGGCTTCATGGCTACCTCGTCTGGTGTTGGATCGCCGGCGTCGGCGTGTACGCTCTCGCGCCCACGACCCCGCGTTACTGGCAAGGCGTCTGCCTGTTCCACGCCGCGGTGTTGACACTGGTGATGTGGATCGGCGTGTTCGGGCGCAGTCGCCTTCGCAGGCGCATTCCCGTCGCGGTGTTCGCCTGGACGCTGCTGGGCCTCGGGCTGGCCGTGGCCGTCGGACTCGGGTCCCCACAATACCGCTGCGGCGGCCGAGGAGACCTGCGGTTTCCCTTGGCTTCCCACTCCCCGATGTTCGACGAGCTCGGTATCCAGCGCTCGTGCCCCTGGCCTCTGGACCAGCCGGGGACCTGGTGGCCGGACGTCCTGCCACGGGGCGAGCCGGTCGCCATCTCTCCGAAGGTGGCCGGGGTCCCGTGACCCCGGCCCGATCTAGGGTCAGACCTGGGTGCAGGTGGTATCGCAGAGCTCTTCGCACTTGGCGATGCAGGCCGCGGCGTTCTCGACCGTACCGGTCCAGTCGGGCGTGCCGCCGACGGGGCCGCAGTAAACCTTGCAGGTCACATCGAACCCGAGCAGTTCGTCTTGCGGGGCCACCCGGCTCGCGTTGGGCTCGATGGCCGCCGCGCCCGGCCGGGCCGGACGCTTGCCACCGGCACTGACGGCCGTAGCCCCGAGAATGAGGAGAGCCACCGCAGTCACCCGAACGACACCATGAAACTTCTTCATCGGTTACTCCTTTGAGACGCCGGCAGTGGCGTCCCACGAAGCACGCGCAAAAGTGACCCGGACCGTCTCACCCAGAAGCGAAGAAAACCAAGTGCTCACACCCCGCGGGAAGTGAGCACGATCTTCACCGTCCGCAACAGCAGCCAGAGATCGAGCCACACCGTCCAATTGGCGATGTAGGCGAGGTCGTAGCGCAGTTTGTTCTGGGCCGTCGAGTGATACTCGCCGTTGACCTGGGCGAGGCCCGTGAGCCCAGGGACGACGGCGAACCGTTCGGCGTAGCCGGGCACTTCGGCCAGGTACTGGCGGACGAAACCCGGCCGTTCGGGCCGCGGCCCCACGAGACTCATGGTGCCTTCGAGCACGTTCCACAGTTGGGGCAGCTCGTCGAGACGATACCGCCGCAACGCGGCGCCGATCGAGGTCAGACGAGAGTCGCCGGCCACCGCCAAAACCTCGGCACCGTCCTGTTCGGCATCCGAACGCATGGTGCGGAACTTCCACAAGATGAAGGGTTTGAGATTACGCCCCACGCGCTCCTGGCGATACAACACCGGCCCCGGCGAGCTGAATTTGACGGCCAAGGCCACCAGCGCCAGGACCGGAGCGAGGACAGTCGCCATCGAGGCACCGAAGGCGACGTCGAGCGCCCGCTTGACCGGCTGGAGCGGGCGCCACTCGGAATCCCGCACCACTTCGATCAGGGGCAGGTCGAGCACCCAGCGGTAACGCAGCCGCCCGATCAAACTGTCGAAGGGACCCGGAAGGAGCAGCACGCTGCCGCGGCTGCGTCCCGGGTTGGCGGCCAGGTCCCCGAGCAGCCGGGTGCGCCAGGGTTCGGCATCGGTAGCCAGCACGACGTCGTCCACGGTGCCGTCCGCGGCCAAGGCCGGCAAGTCCTCGAGGTTTCCCAGGCGCGGCCCCAGGGCATCGCGCCGCCCTTCGCTCGCCTCCTCCCCTTCTCCCGGGGCGGGCACCCAGCCGGCCACGTCGACTCCCCCACCGGGAACCGCCCGCAGCTTGGCCGCCAATTCGATCGCCCCCACGCCGCTGCCGACGATCGCTACCCGCCGCCGCGCCGCCCGGTCGTCAAAGTGGGCGAAGCGCCGCCAGGCCACCAACAGCACGAGGTCCAGCAGCAGCAGAAGGACCAAGACCGAACGCGGGAACGTCCGGTTGACCGCAAAGAAGTAGGTCCCCAAGCCAACCCCGAGGAGCACCACGGCCAAGCCCGTACGGCGGCTGACGTCCCCCCAGGTGCGCGGGTGGGGCCGGTCGTAGAGCCCCACGAGGTAAAGCGCCAGAATCTGGCCGACGAACACCAGGCCGATGTCCGCGCCGTAGGCGCTAAAACGGTCCGCCGGCAGCGGCGCCGTGGTGAACGGGAAACGCAGGAAGATGCGCAGGTTGAAGGCGCCGAGGAAGGCCACCGCGGCCACCGCGAGGTCCCCGGACAGACGGGCGAGTCGATGGCTCCAGGGTTCGGGGCGGATCATGAAGGTCGCGGCGCGTCGGGTTCGAGCGCGTCAGTGTAGCAGGGACGCCGATGCCGAAGGCGCGTTGTACACTCCCCTGGCTCATGAGAGTCACCGAACACTTGGAGCGCGCCAGCCGGCCGCTCATCAGCTTCGAGATCATCCCGCCCCTACGCGGTGGCGACGTCAGCGGCCTGCTCGCCCTGATCGAGGATCTCTCCCATCATCGCCCGCCGTTCATCGACATCACCAGCCACGCTGCCGAGGTCATCTACGACGAAACCCCGGAGGGCATCCGCCGGCGGGTCAAGAGGAAGCGCCCCGGGACCCTGGGGGTCTGCGCCCTGATCCAGAACAAATACGGCATCGACGCCGTGCCCCACATTCTGTGCAATGGTTTCACCCGGGAGGAGACCGAGGACTTCCTGATCGAGCTGCGCTACCTCGGGATCGACAACGTCCTGGCCGTGCGTGGCGACGACTCGGGGTACCAAAAGCCGCTCCACTCCGGGCGCAGCGCCAACCGCTACGCTGCCGAGCTGGTCGAGCAGATCGCCGGCCTGAACCGCGGCGAGTACCTGGAACAGCAACTGCTGGACGCTGATCCGGCCAACTTCTGCGTCGGCGTCGGCGGGTACCCGGAGAAGCACTTCGAGGCTCCGAACTTACGCACCGACATCCGCTACCTGAAGGCCAAGGTCGAGGCCGGCGCGCACTACATCGTGACCCAGATGTTCTTCGACAACCGGCACTACTTCGCCTTCGTGGATGCCTGCCGCGCGGCCGGCATCACGGTGCCGATCATCCCGGGATTGAAGATCCTGACCTCGAAAAAACAGCTCCAAACGATCCCGCGGGTGTTCTACGTCGACATTCCGGAGGATCTCTCGGACGCCATCGAAGCCGCGCCCGACGACCGCGTGGGGGACATCGCCGCCGAGTGGGCCCTCGCTCAGAGCCAGGAGCTGCTCGACCGCGGGGTGCCCTCGATCCACTTCTACGTGATGCAGAGTGCGTCGGCGGTCAACAAGGTGCTGGCGGGGTTGCGGTTGTAGCTAGTCGAGTTCGCCGACCAACCCCTCGAGCTTCTCCGTCAGAGCCTCCACCCGGCGCCGGACTTCGTCGCGCTCGGTGGCCCAGGCGGAAGCCGCGGGGTCTTCCCCACCGTTCGTGGCCGCGGCCAATCGCGCCTCGAGCTCAGCCACGACGGTGCCCAGACGATCGTTTTCGCCCCGCAGGCGGGCGATCTCGGCGGTCGCCTTCTTGACGCTGTTTTCGAGCGAATCGAGCCACTCACTCACGGGGTCAGCTCCTTCAAGAGGTCCAGGCGAAGCGCTCGGCGAGCTTCGCAGTCAAGGCTTCCTGCCAACCGTTGACCTCTTCCTGGGTCAGCTGCCGCTCGCCGGCATGGTAGAGGAAGGTGATGGTGGTGTTGACCGCCCCGGCGGGCACGCCTTGGCCTTGGTAGCGGTCCTTGAGCCCGAAGCGCACCAGCTCGGGCACTCCGGCGGCGGTGATCGCGGCGGCGAGATCATGCCAAGGCACCGCGGTGGCGTGGGTCAAGGTCAGGTCGACCTCGATCCCCGGCAGCCGCGGCGGCGGCACGACCTTGAGGCTCGACAACCGGGCCTCCGCCGGCAGTTCGAGGGCGTCGAGGGCCACCTCCGCGGCGAAGAGCGGATAGCCCCCGTCGTCCTGGAGCTGGCCCATAACTCCTGCCCGTCGGCCGGCGATCCGTAGCTCCGCGCAAGCCCCGGGCAGGAAGCCCTGAGCCTCGGCAGGAAACGCCTCGATCGCGACCCCGGCGGCCTGCGCCAAGGCTTCGACGGTGCCTTTCAAGTCGAAGAAGTCGATGGTGCCGGCGCCGTCCCAGGGGGAGCCGACACGGCCACCCGCGACCAAGGCAATCGCTTCACGCTCGACGACCGCCCCCTCGGAGCCCCAGGCGAAACAACCGCCGAGCTCGAACAGCCGCACCGAGCCCGCTTGGCGCCGAGTGTTGAACCGGGCGCTCGCCACGAGACCGGCCAGCAGCGTCGGCCGCAACGTCGAGGTGGTTTCGGACAGAGGATTCGCCAGCCGAACCGTGGCCTCCGGACGCGCCTCGAGCGCGCCGAGGGCGGGATAGGCCGCCGCGCCTTCCGCCTCGTGGAAGGCGAGGTTGATCGCCTCGGCGTATCCCGAGGCCGCGAGGGCCCGCCGCAACACCCGGCGCAAATGCTGCCGCGGCGTCGTCGGGCCGTCTGGTCGGAGGACGGCGGGCAGCGTCGACGGTACCTGGTCGAAGCCGAACAGGCGCAGAGCTTCCTCGTGGAGGTCCGCGGGCTCGACCAAGTCCCCGAGACGCCAGGACGGAATCGTCACCGCGTACTGCCGAGGCCCGGTCGGCGCCAGGAGGCAGCCGAGGCCGTCGAACCACCGGATGACCTGCTCTTCGGGGATCGGCGTGCCGGCGAAGCGGTCGAGGCGATCGAGATCGAGGGCGATCGTGGGGAGCTCGAGGCGCCGCGCCACGACGTCCACCGCCCCGGCGGGCACAGTGCCCCCGGCGACTTCCGCGATCAACGCCGCCGCCCGCGCCACGGCATGGGCTTGCAGCTCGGGGTCGACACCGCGCTCGAAGCGGTGGGAGGCGTCCGTGTGAAGGCCGACCTTCTTCGACGTGCGGCGCACCGACGCGGGCGCGAACCAGGCGCCTTCGATCACGATGTCCGTGGTGGCCGCGGTGACTTCGCTGTCGAAGCCGCCCATGACGCCCGCGATACCCACCGGGCCGCCATCGTCCGCGATCACGAGCATTTCGGAATCGAGCTTGCGCTCCGCGCCGTCGAGAGTCTTGATCGTCTCGCCCGCCGCCGCCCGGCGCGCCACCAAGCGCGCTCCCGACAACTTCGCCAGATCGTAGGCGTGGAGCGGCTGGCCGAGTTCCCAGAGCACGAAGTTAGTGACGTCGACGACGTTCGAGATCGAGCGCAGGCCAATGGCCTGGAGCCGCTCGGCGAGCCAGGGCGGGCTCGGCCCGACCTTGACGCCGCGCACGACGCGGCCGACGAAGCGGGCGCACAAATCGGCGTCGGCAATCTCGATGCGCACGACGTCGGCGGCCGGCTCGGTGCCCTCGTCGAGGGTCACGGCCGGCGGCCGCAGGTCCCTCCCGAGCACCACCGCGGCCTCCCGGGCGAGGCCCAGGTGGCACATGGCATCCGGTCGGTTGCTGGTCAAATCGATGTCATAGACGGTGTCCCCGGCCGGGCCTTCCTCGGCCAGTTCAACAGCGAAGCCGGCAGCGGTCAGCCGCGTCGGCAGTTCGTCGCCGGGGGGAAGATCCAAGTAGTCGCCGAGCCAACGGCGGGAGAACTTCATGGTTTCACTCCCTCACCTGGCGCAGCAGCCGCTCGTCGTTTTCGAACAGCAGCCGAATGTTGGGGATGCCGTAGCGGATCATGGCCACGCGATCGATGCCGAGACCGAAGGCGAAACCGCTGTACACCTCGGGATCGATGCCGCAGCCGCGCAACACCCGCGGGTCCACCATGCCCGAGCCGAGAATCTCCATCCAGCCGCTGCCGGAGCACACCGGGCAGCCGGCGCCTTGGCAGAACGGGCAGGTGATGTCGACCTCCGCCGAGGGCTCGGTGAAGGGGAAGAAGCTCGGCCGCATGCGCACCCCGGTGTCGGGGCTGAACAGGCGCTTGACGAACGCTTCGAGGGTGCCTTTCAAGTCGCCGAAGGTGATGCCGCGGTCGACGACCAAACCCTCGATCTGGTGGAACATCGGCGAGTGGCGCAGGTCGTTGTCGCGCCGGAACACGCGCCCCGGGCAGATCACCCGGATGGGCGGCTTGCGCGCGAGCATGGTGCGGATCTGCACGGGCGACGTGTGGGTGCGCAGCAGCAGGCCGCCGCCTTCGACGAAGAAGGTGTCCTGGGTGTCCCGCGCCGGATGATCGGCGGGGATGTTCAGGGCCTCGAAATTGTGGAAGTCGTTTTCGACCTCCGGCCCCTCGGCGACGCTGTAGCCGAGCGAGCGGAAGATCTCGGTCATCTCCTCGACCACGAGGGTGACCGGGTGCAGAGCGCCGGGGTCGTGGTGGCGCCCCGGCAGCGTGACGTCGATGCGCGCCGCCTCGCGCGCTTTGGCCGACTCCTCGGCCGTGAGCTCGGCGTCGAGCTCCGCGAGGCGACCTTCGACCAAGTTCTTGAGCTGATTGACGGCCTGACCCCAGGCCGGGCGTTCGGCCGGGGGCACCTGTCCGGTCTTCGCGAGAAGATCCCGGACGAGGCCCTCTTTGCGGCCGATCCAACGGGAGCGCAGAGCCTCCCAGGCCCGGCGATCCCGGGTCTGGGAGGCTTCCGCGAGGAAGTCACGGGTGAGCGCGTCGAGCGAGGGCGCCCCCGAGCTCCCCTCGGTGGCTGGCCCCGAGCTCATGGGTCAGGCTTCCGGACCCAGAGCGTTCTTGGCCAGCTCGGCGAGCCGGCCAAAAGCGACCAAGTCGTGAACCGCCAAGTCCGCCAGCATCTTGCGATCGAGCTCGATCTCGGCCTTCTTGAGGCCATCGATCAGGCGGTTGTAGGACAGCCCGTGAATCCGGGCGGCGGCGTTGATGCGGACGATCCAGAGGCTCCGGAAGTGGCGCTTCTTCTGGCGCCGGTCGCGGTAGGCGAAGTTGCCCGCGCGATCGACCGCCTGCTTCGCCATACGGTACGCGTTGGACTTGGTACCGTAAAAGCCGCTGGACAGCTTGAGTATCTTTTTGCGCTTTTCCTTGCGCTTATTGCCACGCTTGACACGTGCCATCTTGGGAACCTCGTTTCTGCTCGCCACGGTGGGGAGCGGTAGGGCGAGTCGAAATCAGTTCGACTCGCTGCGGGCTTCGGCGGACAGGTCCGTTCCGCCGAGGGCCCGGGCCCGAGCGCGAAGCTCGGGCCGTGGCGACGCGGCTCAGGTGGTGAGCAACGCGCGCACGATCTTCTCGAACGCGTCCGAAACCAAGGTCGTACCGCGCAGGTTGCGCTTCCGCTTGGTCGTCTTCGCGGTCAGCATGTGGCTGTGGCCGGCGCGACCGCGCTTGATCTTGCCGGACGCCGTCAGCTTGAAACGCTTCGCCGCGCCCTTGTGGGTCTTCTTCTTGGGCATGTGCTCTCCTGGGGTCTGCGCGAGAACTGGAGCTCCGCGGCGCAGAGCGCCCGATCATAGAGGAAGGGCGGGAAGTTGGGCAAGGGCCGATCGGCACTCGATAGAAATGTCCCCGCGCTGGAGCCGTGCCCAGAGGTCTTTCGGATAGTCTCCGAGGGTCCTTTCCCGTCCACTCTGCGCCGGCATGCCGGCGTTAGCCGGAGCACGAGATCATGTTTGGACGTCAGCGCACCGGGTCGGTCCTTTGTCGCTCCTGCGGGCGGTTGGTGGGAGTGGCGGATGCCGAGTGTTTGAATTGTGGCGCGCGGAACCCGGGGTTGTTCGGGTTCGCTGCGCGGCTGCGCAACCTGGGAGAGGACTCGGGGTTCGGGGCGCTGATCCTGGGCTTGTGCATTCTCGCTTTCGGCCTGTCGCTGGCGCTCGATCCCCAGCGGATCGGCTTTCGCGGGCTCAATCTGCTGTCGCCGAGTCTCGAGGCAGGCATGCGGATGGGTTCGTCGGGGATCTATCCCGTGTGGGAGGCCGGTCGCTGGTGGACGGTGCTTTCCGCCGGCTGGCTCCACGGCAGCCTGCTCCACATCTTCTTCAATCTGTATTGGGTGCGGATCTTGGTGCCCCAAGTGGCGCACCTGTACGGCCCCGGGCGGACGGTGATTCTCTACACCGTGGGCTCCATCGTGGGCTTCCTGGCCAGCTCGTCGGCCCCGGTGCTGATCGTCTCGGTGCTGCCCGCGGCGGCGCCCTTGCTGAAGGTGTTTCCCGGATACGCGCCGTTCACCCTCGGCGCCTCGGCCGCCCTGCTGGGACTGTGGGGGGCGCTCATCTACTACGGTCGGCGCACGGGGTCGACCGCGCTCAGTAAGTGGGCCTGGGGTTACGCCCTCTACTTCCTCGTTTTCGGCTTTCTGGTGCCGGGTATCGACAACTGGGCCCATCTTGGCGGCTTCGCCGGGGGATACCTGACCGCTTGGGTACTCGATCCGTTGAAGCCGGAGCGGACCAACCACGTCGTGATCGCGATCTTCTGCCTGCTGGCCTCGGTGGCTTCGATCGTGGTGTCGCTGCTGGTACCGGTCGTCCTGCCGGGGCGTTGAGGCCGTCTCTGACCCGCGGCGAGCCACTCGGGGTTCTCGGCTGCGAAGGAGACTCGTGATGTTCGATTCGCCCCCACCACGCCGAACCAGGACCGGCTGGATCATTGCCGGGGCGATCCTGGCACCGATCGTGGTCGCCGCCCTCGTCTTGGGTGTCGCTTACCACTTTCTCAACACTCGCGAAGTCCTCAACGACACTTGGATTCCGCAACCGAACACTCCCTGCGAGCAGGCCACGGGGTTCCCGGGCCTCGAGGAGCTCATCGCCAACTCGCCGTTGGAGATCGCCGAGATCGGCGACTGGCAGGCGACCCTCGTTCACCCGCCCACGGGCCGGACGGTCGTGATGAACGCCCTCGACTGGTGCAACGGCTACGGCCCGAAGCCGGGTGGCCTGACGCAGGAAGCCACCGGTGAGCCCATCCCAGGAATCCGCCTGCGCGGGACCTTGGCCGGCTTGCCCGCGTGGTTCGAGGTGCCGCCGGACTGGGCGGTCGAGACGCTCGATGTTGCGGCCGATGGCCGGATGGGGATGGTGACGTTTTATGCGCTAGCACGGCCGGGCCGCGAGGTTCGCCTAGCCAAAGCCGACCTTGCAGCAGCCTTGCGTTCGGCCTGGGGAAGTGTCCGAATCGACGGCCAAGCCTTCGTGTCACCCGACGGGCGCAAGCGGGTCGTAGCGCAGGAACGAAACTCGCCCGGCCGGTCCACCGTGGACGTCTTGTTTCGCGAATCCGAGTGAACGAACGCGGCGCCGGTGGGCCGTGGCATGATCTCCGGGCCATTCCCCTGCCCCGCGAGGTGTCCGTGAGCGATCAGAAACATCGGTTCGATGCCCTCGCTTTCGCCGAAAACTTCTCTTTGAAGGAGGTCGCCGCGCTGTTCCCGGAGGCGCGGCCGGCCGTCGAGGGTCTGCGTTTGGCGTTGCCCGGGGACGGCACGGTGTTCTTCTATCCCTTCGGCGCGGTGGTTTTCCACGAGGTCGACCGCGCGCGTCGCGACGCTTTCCTGGCGCAGCTTCCGAAGGCCTGGAGCGGTCGCGGCGCGGACGTGCTGCACGAGGATTTTCACGTCGTGACCGGCGCCGGTCGTGCCACCGCGGTCACTGGCGGCGCCCTCGAGATCGACCGCATGACGCCCGAACGCGAAGGCGTCGTGGCCCTGACGGTCGGCCAGAGCGCGGCCATGGAGTACTACGAGCAGATCGTCGAGAGCCTCTTCGGCCGCACCACCGAGCTCGTCGCCGGCCTCGAGCGGCGCGGCAAGGTGCCGCTCGCCATGCGCCGCCTGCATCGGTTCATCGGCCAGGCCGTGGGGGTACGCTGCGAGGTGCTTTCCGTCCTCCACCTGCTCGACAAACCCGACGCCGTGTGGGACGACCCGGCGATGGACGAGATCTACGACGACCTGCGCGACGAGTTCGATCTTTCGGACCGCTTCGAGGCCCTCGAGATCAAGATCGCCGGGGTCCAGGAATCGCTGACGCTCCTGCTCGACTCCGCCCGCGACCGCCGCATCGAGCTACTCGAGATCACGATCGTGTTGCTGATCCTGATCGAGATCGTGTTGGGGTTGGCGAAGGTGATGTGAGGGCGGAAGGAAGCTGGGGAAGGAGTAAGATGCCCTCATGAACCAACGCGTCGTCACGACTCGAATCATCCGGCAGGGGGACCAGGAACCGCCTGGCGGCAGCGATTGGCGAGGCTCCACGGTTACTGACCGGCTGGAGGGCGTCTGGCAACTCACTCTGGCCTGCCTCGCGTGGCAGAGGAGCTCCGAAGATGAGCCGCGACTTCAAAGAGCTGTTAGCCGAGTTCAACGCCCGGGGCGTTGAATTCCTTCTCGTTGGTTCTCATGCTCTTGCCGTCCATGGGCATGTGAGGGCGACCAAAGACCTGGATCTCTGGGTTCGGCCCGAGCCAGTGAATGCCGAACGAGTCCTACGAGCTCTCGCCGCTTTCGGAGCACCTCTGCACGATCTGACGCTCGAGGATCTGTCGGTCCCCGGGATCATCTTTCAAATCGGAGTGGAGCCCGTCCGGGTCGACATCCTCACCGTGATTGCGGGAGTCGACTTTGCCGACGCCTGGGTCGAGAGGATTCCGGCATCATTCGCTGGCGAGGCAGTCGGCGCCCTCTCGCGTCGGCACCTCATCGCGGCGAAACGAGCAGCGGGCCGCCCTCAGGATCTCGCAGACCTCGCCGCCCTCGGGGAGAAGCCGTAGGGCTCCCCGGACTGCCACTCACTTCCCTGCCGGCTTCAGGAACCGTTCGAGAAACTCCGCCGTCGCGCGGGCGGTGCGCAGCCACGAGCTGTGCATCTCGAAGTCGTGGGGTTCGTCGGGAAACACCAACTGCTCGCACAGGACACCGCGCTCGCGGAGGGCAATGGCGAGATCGAGGGTCTCCGAGAACGGCACGTTCTTGTCCTTGTCGCCATGGATCAGGAGCACCGGCGAACGCCAGCGATCGACGGCGGCGAGCGGTGAGGCGGCACTCGCCCGGCGGGCGGCGTCGGGCAAGCGCCAGGGTTCGTACCCGGCGTTGAAGTTCTTGATCACCACGTTCCAGTCGTGCACGCCGTGGAGATCCACTCCCACCTTGAAGAGGTGCGAGGCGTGGGCAAGCCCCATGGCCGTCAGGTAGCCGCCGTAGGAGCCGCCCCACAATCCGATGCGCTCGGGATCGACCTCCGGCCGCTGCTGCAAGTACAGCCCGGCACCCAAAACATCCGCCAGCTCGGCGCCGCCCGCCGCCCCGTAGTTCTCCGCCTCGCGGAAGTCGAACCCGTAACCGATGCCGCTGCGGTAGTTGACCGATAACACCACGAAGCCCCGGCTCACCAGGTACTGGTTGATGGCGTAGGCGTGGTGGTAGTAACCCAGCGGGTGCCAGCCGAGCAGCATCTGCCGGCGCGAGCCGCCATGGAAATAGACTACCGCCGGGCGCTTGCGATCGGGAGGTGTGCGGGAACCAGGCGAAGCCGTTTGAGGATCACGTGCCAGGTGCTTCGGGAGAAACAGCTGCGCGGGGATCTTCCGGCCGTCCGTCGCGGTCAGAAACACCGCCTCGGGCACGGCCAACCCGGCGCTGGGAAAGCCCGCGGGGACCGGCGCCAAGTCGCGAATCTCGCCGTTCGGCAGGCGGATCGCCGGGCGGGCCGGTTGGCGGGCGTCGGCACGCAGGAAGGCCACGGCGTCGCCCGCGGGCAGCGGCCGCCACTCGAGGCCCGCGCCCGTCGTCAGCGCTTCGGGCGAGCCACCCGCGGCCGCCACTCGCCAGAGGTGGCGGCGGTCCGGATCGCCTTGGTTCGAGGAGTAGAGGATCGTGCGCCCGTCGGCCCCAAGCGCCACGTGCTCGACCTCGAACTCCCCGGGCGTCAGCAACTGCGCCGCGCCCCCCGCGCTCGCCACGGCGTACAGGTGCGTCCAGCCGTCGCGCTCCCAGGGGAAGACCAGTCGGTCGTCGGCGGTCCACAGTAGGGCCTCGGCCACGGCGAGCTCGCGGAACACGCTGCCCCGGCCGGGCTCGGCGCGCCAGACCTCGCGACCCTCGCCGGTGCGGACGTCGGCGACCCGGATCGACCACGGAAAGCCCGTGCGGTTGGGGGTGAAGACGAGATCGTCCCGGGTCACCGGGAGGCGCAAAAAGGCGACCCGAGTGCCGTCCGGGGACCACACCGGGGCTTGGTCCTGATCGACGCCCGGGTCGAGCCAGGTGATCGCCCGGGCGGCCAAGTCGTACACCCCGACGAAGCTGTGCCGGCCCCGTTCGCTCACGAAGGCCAGCTTCGTGCCGTCGGGGCTCGGGCGAAGCGACGACAGACCGCTTTTCGGTCCGAACAGGTCCTCAGGTTTGGCTTCCGGCGCCGTACCCAGGCGCCAGAGCCGATCGTCTGATCGGTAGAGGATCGCGTCGCCGCCGGGCAGGATCACCGGTGAGTCGCCGCCCGCGAGCCGCTGGGGGGCGACCGGCGCCCCGTTCTCGCCCACGGCCAACGGCACCCGCCACAACGCCGGGCGCGCCACCCCCGCGAGACTCGGCGTGTTGGGCAGCTCGCGGCCGCCCAAAGGGTCCTCGGCGCGCACGTAGATCACCGCCCGGCCGTCTGCCGTGAAAGTCAGGTCGGAGAGCGGTAGACCGTTGTCGTGGGGGTAACTCGTCAACGCCCGGGGGGCATACCCCGGCGGCTCCGCGACGAAGACATTGCGCCGCCCCTCGGTGTTGGCGATCCACGCCACGGCGCCCCCCACGGGCGCTACCGCGAGGGTCTCGGGGAACGGCGAAGCCATCAGGGCCTCGAGGCGGAGCGGAGCCTGGGCTGCCAGGGGGGCCGAGACGAGGGCCACGGCGACGACGAGAGCGGGAAGGCGAAGGCTGGGCATGAGAGGTTCTCCGTCGGCGCGCGAGGTTCAGGGCTCGTCGTCGGGGCCGGGTTGGACGCGGAAATCGTAGTGGACGCCTTCGCCACGGCTCCCCGGAGTGGTGAGCTCGAGCCAATAGGCCCCGGGCGGCAGCGAATCACGGTGGAAGCTCACCCGCACGTCCCCGAGCCCGTCGGGGCGCAGCCCCTCTCCCCGCCACAGCACCTCGCCCTCGCGGCGCAGGACGAGATCGAACGGACCGTCGTCGTCGGGCCCCACGGCCAAGGCGAACACGATGCGGCCGGCACCCGCGGGCCGCTGCAAGTGGACCGACTTTCCGCCGCCCGAGCGCTGGACGGCGAGCGGTACCAACAACGCATTCGGTTGCGGCGCCCGCTCGCGGGCAAGCTCGGCCGCGAGGCCGGTTAGGTGCGACGCCTGATCCGCCAGCTGGTGCTCGAGCTCGGCGAGCCGAGAGGGCGGCACGGCGGTCGCCTGGGCGGCATCGAGCCGGTCCCGCGTCGCCGCCAGCTCGCTGCCGAGACGCCGGGTTTCGAGGCCGAGCCAAACCGCCGGGAGCAGGGCGACGAGCAGGGCGGCGGCGGCCAGCAGGAGCCAGCGACGCGCGCCCCGGGGCGCCCGCTCGGCGTCCTCCGCGGCCACCGTGGCGAGCCCTCGGCGCAGGCCGCGGGCGGCCTCGAGCTGGTCCAGGCAGTCGGGACAATCGAGGTAATGCTCCTCGAAACTCTCGGTTTCATCCGCGGGCAGCCGGCCCGCGAGGTAGCGCTCGATGACGAGATCACGATCGCGTTGTGTGTGGTCGAAGTTCATCGCGGCGGTTCGCCTCTTCGAGAGGAGTGTCCCCAGACGTTCGAGAATCCTAGCGGGGGCGGAGATTTCGCCAGCAAGAGCTGCCGAAAGCGCTCGCGGGCGCGGTGGACGACCCGGTTGAAGTGCAACGACGACAAGCCTAAGTCGGCACAAATGCGCTCCTTGGGCTCCTCGGCGAGGTAAAACCGGAAGAGCACCTGGCGGTCGCGTTCGGGTTCGAGCTCGGCGAGGAGCTGGCGCACGCGGCGCGCTTCGTCGCGGCGCAGGGCGGTGTCCAGCGGATCGGGCACCGCGGCCTCGGGTTCGGGCACAGCGTCGAGCTCGGTCGCCGGGTGAGCCCGCTGGCGGCGGAAGTCGGCGATCGCCAAATTGCGGGCCAAACCTGCGAGAAAGGCCGCCAGGCGCTCGGGCTCGCGCAGCTCGGCGGCGCGGATCTTTTCGATCGCGAGCCGAAAGGTCTCCTGGAAGAGGTCGTCCGCACGGGCGCCGTCGTGGGTCAGGTGGCGCACGAGGACGCGGACGCCGCGGCCGAAATGGTCGACGAGCTCGGCCTCCGCTGCGTGATCCCCGGCCGCGATGCGGCGGGCCAGCTCGGCCGGCGCGCCGGGGGCTTCAGCGCGGTTCGCCATACGACACGAATCCCGCCCAGAAGTAAGGATCGGACCAGCGCGGCTCGCGGCGCAAGGAGCGCTGCGCCGCGGCCAGCGCGGCGGCCGGCGAGTGTCCGCCGGCCGCCAGATGACGATGGAAGCGGGCCAACAGCTCCGCCGTGGCGCGGTCGTCCACCGCCCACAGGCTCGCCACCACCCGCGCCGCTCCGGCGTACAGAAAGCCGCGGGCGAGACCGAGGAAGCCCTCGAATCGGACTTCCCGACCGAGGGCGGTCTGG
Organism: Thermoanaerobaculia bacterium; assembly: GCA_033762835.1. Lineage (GTDB taxonomy): Bacteria > Acidobacteriota > Thermoanaerobaculia > Multivoradales > DATKCC01 > JANRLG01. The sequence continues at coordinate 6,027 of JANRLG010000292.1, read as the reverse complement.
CAGCCGGAAACGACCACCAGGTCGGCCGCCAGTTGCAGGCCCTGGATGGCCGGCACGGTCAAGAAGTTCGGCCGCGGTCGGCCATCGGAACCGAAGCGCGAAAACAGCAGTCCGGTGCGCTCGCTGCCCTCGGTGTCCATCACCCCGTGGGTGGCGAGATGGACGATCCGGTGCCCCACCAGAGGCTCCCGCGTCAGTACCTCGAGCGTCGCCGCCAAACCCTGGACGGTCCGCACGGTGCCGGTGGGCCAGGCGGCGGCCACCGCCGCGGCCTCGGCACCGCTCCACGCCAGCCGTCCCGGCCCGACTTCCGGAGCGGCTCCCGAATCGGCTGGCACCTCGGCAGGCATGCGCGGTGCGCGGGGATCGCTCGCTCCGAAGACCGGATCGGCGACGACCAGAATGCTGCCCCCGGTTCGGCCGGCACCGCTGCGGGCGCGCAGAGCGGCGAGCACGTTCGCCGACGGCAAGACGGTGATCTCGAGGGACTCGACCAGGGGCGTCCGCTTCCCCGGCAGAGGCAAGGCGCCGAAGGGCAACAGACCCAGGGCACCGTCCGGCAGAACGAGCAGGCGGGAGGCCGCGGCCAGGGGCTTCGCCGCCGGTCCGAGCAATTCCTTCGCCATCGCGGTCGCGAGCTCGCGGTCCGCGCCCCGCGCCTGACCGATCTCGAGCTGGCGCCAGGACTCGTAGAGCGCCCGAGCAGCGCCCTCGAGTTCGGCGCGGGCCGGCAGTTCATGGCCGGCGAAGCTCTCCGGCCCGAGCATGCACAGCCAGCTGCGCTCCTGACCCAGGGCATACAGCAGCAACAAGTCGCCAGGGTCGAGTTGGGCCTGGATCTCGGCGATCGTGACGACCGCGGGCCGGCGCCACACCGTTTCGCCGGGCAATGCGCGCTCGATTTCGGCATCCGCTGCCTCGAGCTCCGCCCAGGCGGCAGCCACTTCGCGCTCGAGAACATCGCGCTCGCCGGGGGTCAGCGGGCGGCCCGCAGGTTGCGTCAAACGCAAGGCCTTCAAACTTAGTCGCTCGCTCGCCGTTCGGCGCCGGGTGGTCAGAGCCACCGGCAGAGCCGAGCGGTCGAAGCCGTCGGCGATGCCCTGGGCCAAGTGGCGCGCCCGGGCGAGGTGGGCGCGCTCACAAGCCAAACGGTCGAACCCCGACCCGGGTTCGGCACGATGGGCGTCCCAAGCCAGTTGGACACCCAGCTCGGTGAGCTCGCCGCGAGCGGCTTGGAAACTCACCCGCAATTCCGGACTGGCGACGGTGGCGGCGAGCTGTTCCACCAGCCGCTGGGCGGCGGCGAGATGGGCCTCAGCCTCCCCTCGGCGGTCGAGTCGACGTTCAGTGCGCACCAGCCCGACCAAGGCCTCGAGTTCGGCGAGGGGCTGGCGCTCTTCGCGCGCGAGATCGCGGGCGGCGACGAAGTTCGTGCGCGCCGATTCGACAGCCCCGGCGGCGAGGTCGAGCTCGGCGAGCCGCCGCAGGGTCTGGCCACGGCCCCGCCGGTCGTCGAGTTCCGCCTGCAGCGCCAGGGCCTCGGCGTACCGCGCGCCGGCGGCGGCGCGATCTCCAAGGGCGGCCAGGACTTCGCCCAACGTACGCAGGGTGTTGGCCGCGCCACGGCGATCCCCGACGGCCTGGAACGACTCGAGGGCCGCCGTGAACTCTTCGCGGGCACCCGCGAGGTCGCCCACGTCGCGCCGGGTGGCTCCGAGGTTGTGCCGTGAGTAGGCCTCCCCTCGCCGGTCTCCGGCGCGGCGGCGCAGCTCGAGCGACTCGTCCAGGAACACCAACGCACGCTCGGGCTCGCCCAGGGCCAGATAAAGCTCCCCGAGGTTCGACAACGAGCGTGCGATCTCCGCCGGCTCACCGAGTTCGCGCTGGATTTCGAGCGCACGGCGATGGCCCTCGAGCGCCTCCTGGAGCCGACCGAGCTGGCGGAAGAGGGCCGCCCGGTTGCCCTCGCCACGGGCTGCTTCACGCCGGTTGCCGAGCTCCCGGTGGGTCGCGATCACGCGCTCGTAGGTCGCCAAAGCGGCATCGGGCTCGCCCGTCGTGTCGAGCACGGCTGCCAGGTTGTTGAGCACGGTGGCGGCGAGCGTCGGCTGTTGTGCCCCCGCGAGCAACGGCAGAGCCCGCTCGTAAAACGGCCGCGCGGCCCGTGGATCCCCGGCGTTGTGGTGCAGCAGGCCGCGGTTGTTCAAGGCGCGCCCGAGGCCGCCCACGTCGCCGAGTGCTTCGAAGCGGGCGATCGCTTGCTCGTAGGCCACCAAAGCGCCAGCGGCGTCTCCTGCCTGGGCGCGAGTGAAACCGAGGTCGTTTTCCACCCAGGCCATCTCGACCTCGTCGCCGAGGGTGCGCCAGAGGGCCAGGGCCTGCTCGTAGCTGGCGAGGGCGGCAACGGTGTCGCCGGTGAGCCGTTCGAACAGGGCGACGGCCGAAAGCGCCCGGGCTTCGGCGCTCCGCTCGCCGAGTTGCCGCCAGAGCGGCAGCTCTCGGCGGTGGGCCGCGAGGGCGTCACGGCGCCCGGTGTCCCCGCCCGCGGCATAGGCCCGAGCGGCCGCGAAGCGGTGCCGCAGGGCCGCGAGACGCGTGGCGTCCGTGGGGGATGCCGTGGGCACGACGGTCCAGGCCAGCCGGTAGCCGCCCGTGGGAGCCCGGGCATCGAGCGACGAGAGTTCGATCACGCCGTCCGGTGCCCACGGTGGTTCGAGCAGGAGAGCTTCGGTGCCCCGCCGGCCGCTGGGGCTGTCGACGCGAAAGCGCTCGCCCCCTGCCGCCTCGGACCACGACACGGCCACGTCGACACCTCGTTGCTCGACCGTGAGGTGGACGACGGCGTCGTCGGGCACCTCGGCAGGCAAACGATAGCGGTGGACCGCGCCGGCCAGGAGCTGGGCTTCGACCGCGCTCGCCCCCAAGGTGGTCGGAACCTCCCCGGCGGAGGCCAGGGTGGCGCCGAACACCAGGGCCACCCCGAGCTGGATCACGACCGGCGGTCGTCCGGGTTGCCGCCCTGGGCCTCGGCCGAGAAGCCGCCGATGGCGCCCTCCTCGTCGCCCCACGGGGGATTGACTTCGACCGGGCATACGACACCGGTCAGCAGCGGACCGGAGCGATGGAAGCAGGTCAAAGTGATTTCGAGGTAACACAAGGTGCCCTCGATCTTTCGGCAGCACTGGATCGAACGGTCGTCTTGGACCTCGAAGATCCCGAGAGTGCCGAGCGGTGAGCCGGCCGAGTCCTGGAGATCGACTTGGATCTTCCTCTCCGCGATCTCCCGAGTGTGCAGCCGCTGGCCCCGTTGGACCACCAGGAACGGCACCGGAATCTTGCGACCACTGAGCGGCAGCTCGACCGGATGGGCTCCGGTCAACGTCCAGACCTGATCGTGCCACGGCTTCATGGGGACCTCCGGAGGGCATTCTAGGACAGGCTCCGAACGGGACGAACTTCGCCTGGGATAGTTCGCCGCATCGCGACACTGGACCGAGTGGATCCGGCCCATTCCGGCCCGGACACCCTCAACTCAAGGAGTCTTCCCATGGCCACCCAGACCACCGTCACCGGCACCAACCTCCCCGTCCAGGACCTCCAGGCCATCGTCGCTTCGATGCGGGCGGCCAACACCTCGAACGCGGCTGAGGACTTCTGGAACGACGCTGCCGTCACCGGCTCGTTTTCCTTCAGTGCCGGCGGCGGCAACCTCGAAGGCTGGATCACCTTCTACGACGGCACCAAGGTCCACTATCAACTGACCGGCATCACGTCCAAGACCGGGACGGCGGCTGGCGTCATCGCCGCGCCGCTCGTCCGCTTCAAGCCCGCAAGTGAGTTCGCCGGCAAAGCCGGCAACTTCGAAGTGAGCGGCTTCATGGTCGGCGGCAACCTCTCCCTCTCCTGCAACGGCGTGTCGATCACCCAAGCCCCGATCCCGGTCGCCTCCGCGGCGCCCTGGAATTACGAGATGGGCGGCACGGTGCAGTACACCAAGGGCTGAGGCTGGCAGGTCGCCGACCACCACCCCGACGGGCGGTCGAGGCCTCCTCAGGCCCGTCCGTCGGGGTGTTCCGACGCTCCCTTCGACGGCGCAGACTTTTTGCGAGGACTTTGAAAACCGCCGATCTCGGCGGTTGCTCCCCGCGCGGTTTGACCCCGCGCCGCCTTCGAAAGGAGTCCCCTCATGACCCGCAAAGGCGTCCTCGTCACCTTGTCCACGTGCGTCCTTCTCGCTTTCGCCGCCGCCAGCGTCGTTTGGGCGGGCGTCCCCTTCCACTCCGTGAGCCTCACGCTCGAAGAGCACCCCCAACACGGCGACGGCATGGCCATCATCACGGCCGAAACCTATGGTGAAGGCCTCGCCCGGCTCGATGTCTACGCTCCCGGCGGGCGTCGAGTGCTGGCCTACGAGGCCAAGAACAAGCGGAACCTCGGCGGTCGCGTGCTCCGTCTGGAGACCCCGGAACCGATCTTCGGCGATCTCCTCGTCTCCTACCCCGAGGGCCTCTACAAGTTCGTCGGCATGACCTACGACGGCATCGAGGTCGAGGGTTACTGGCCCCTCAAGCACTTGTGCCTACCGGCTCCCCGGCTCATCACTCCGCCCTTCGAGACCAATATCCTGCCCACCCCGGGCCGACTGATCGCCTGGGATCCGGTCGAAGGCGCCGCGGGCTACGAAATCCGGGTTTTCGAGCCCAAGAACGGGGCAGAGCTGCGGGTGAAGCTCCAGAAACACCAGACCCGCTTCACCATTCCCGCCGGATGGCTCATCCCGAACTTCGAGTACTCGCTCCAGGTGGGCGTCTACTCCGAGACCGGAAACCTGACCTTCACCCACGACACCTTCGTGCCCAAGGGCTTCTGACCTTCCCCACCCTCCGCGGCCTTGTCCTCGGCCGGCCCCTCGTGGGCCGGCCGTTGTCTGAATCACGGATGGCCACGGATGACACGGAAAACACGGATAAGGAGGAAAGGCTCTCTTTTCCGTGACATCCGCGTCATCCAAGGCCATCCGTGATTCAGACTGCCCCCGGCCGACCAGCGGCCATTCCCGGCCGCGGGGGTGGGCAATCACCACGACTCCCCGCCCGCCGGGGTGTTTTCCCCGGGCTCGACCGTCGCCAAAATGCAATTGGGATTCTTGAAAAACGGAAAAACGATAGCTTCCCCGTGCGGTTCGATCCCGCGCTGCCTTGGAAAGGAGTCCGTCATGACTCGCAGAGCCGTTCACCTCGTCGTCTCCGCCTGCGTCCTGCTCATCCTCGTCACGACGCCGGTCGCCTGGGCTGGCGTTCCCTTCCGCTTCGTGAGTCTCACGCTCGAAGAACATCCCCAACATGGCGACGGCTGCGCCGTCTTTTCTGTCCAAACTTACGGCGAGGGCCTCGCCCGGCTCGATGTCTATGCTCCTGGCGGTCGTAACGTGTTGGCTTACGAGGCAACCAACAAGCGCAACCTGGGCGGACGTTTACTCCGGCTGGAGTCCCCGGAACCCGACTTCGACCAACTCCTTGCTTCGTACCCAGAAGGTCTCTACAGGTTCGTGGGCACCACCTATGACGGTGTCGTGGTCGAGGGCTATTGGCCCCTCCAACACGAGTCGTTACCGGCACCGCGGCTGGTCCGCCCTTACCGGCAGCTCAACATCTTCCCGACTCCGGGCCGCGTCATCGTCTGGGAGCCGGTCTCGGGAGCCACAGGTTATGAACTGCGAGTCTTCGAGCCGAAGAATGGAGCCGAGCTGCGGGTCAAACTCCAACCCCAGCAAACCACCTTTACCATCCCCATCGCCTGGCTACTGCCGAACTTCGAGTACACGCTCCAAGTGGGCACCTACTCGGCGACGGGAAACCTAACCTTCACCTACGAAACGTTCGTTCACCCCGGCGACATCCCGTAAGTCTGAAGCGGCATCCCCTTCGGCCGGCCCCTCCCCGGCCGGGCGGCGTTAACGTCATCCCCGCCCCCCCCACGCTACAATCCCCCACCCGGGTCGTGTTGCCCCCCGCGGTGTGGGAACAC
>JANRLG010000291.1:0-6198 GCA_033762835.1 Thermoanaerobaculia bacterium | reverse complement strand
CGTCCGGCCCCTCTGACCTCATTGTCCGGGGGCGCGGGGCGTCGTCAAGGCCGCCCCTCCGCGGACTCCGGGGCGCCCCTCTCGGGGTCGCTGCGCGAGCCTTGACGCCTCCCCTTGACGCCCCCGGTCGGTCGCTGCGCTCCCTTTCTTTTTCTTGGAGGGGGCGGAAAAAAGAAAGCCGGGGTGTACCCAGAGCCCGGCACCACCGCCCCCCGGAGGGGGAGAAAGAGGAGCGCCCGCCATGACCGACCGCACCGACAAACTCGAAGCCATCGCCGCCCGTTTCCTGGAGGCCTTCCAGTCGAAGCAGTTGCCGAAGAAGCTCGCCCGCCTGTTTTTCGCCGAGCCGTCCGAAGAAGTCCCCTGCCACCGTTGGAGCGTGCGGAATCGCTTCATTACTTTGATCGAGGGACACGACGACGCCCGCGGGTTCCGCCAGTGGCAGGAGGTGGGGCGCTTCGTGAAGAAGGGCGAGCATGCCTTTTTCATCTTGAGTCCGATCGTCCCCAGCGCGAAGCGCCGGAAGGAGGAAGCCGAGGCCCGCGGCATCACCCTGCCGGCCGACGACGATCAGCCGCGCCGGCCGGCCGGCTTCCGCTATACCGCCGTTTTTGGCTACCACCAGACGGACGGCGCCCCGATCGCGGAATATGAGGAGCGGTGCCGGAAGGTCGAAACGCTGCCGCTTGTCGATGTGGCCCGCTCCTGGGGCCTCGAAGTCCGCGCCCTCTCAGGCACCCGCGAGGCCGGTTACCTCGGCCGCTATCAGCGAGGGGAGTTCATCGCCGTTGGTGTCGAGAATCCCGCCGTGTGGGCTCACGAGCTGGTTCACGCAGCCGAGGATCAGCTCGGCCGCTTGAAGACCAACCCGACCCCGGCCGACGAGACCGAAAGCGAAGTCGTCGCCGAGCTCGGCGGGGAGATTCTGCTCGAGGCCCTCGGCCGCTCCGAAGACGTGGACCTCGGGTTCTGCTACCGCTACCTCGTTCACTGTTGCGACGGCCCCGGCGACGTGCTCGCCGTCTGTGACCGCCTCCTGAAGCGAACTCTCGGCGCCGTGACCCACATTCTCGACTCCGCCGACCAGATCGCCGCCGGTCGCTCGGCCGCCGCCTGACTTCGCTTCCTGGGCGGTTCGAGCCGAACGGCTCGAGCCGCCCTTCGAGAGCCGCCGAGCACCCGACCAGCGCCGACCCAGCTCCCAGCCAGCCAGCCCGAGCACCCACCGAGCGCCCCACCAGCACCAAGCCAGCGACCGCGAGCACCCCACCAGCACCGCGCGAGCGCCTTTCCCCCAGAGCGCCACCGCCGGGGCGTGCCCCGGTCGGTCCTCGGCGCCAGTGAGCCGGCGGGGCGTTCGGCACCACCCCAACTGCCCGCCCGGCTCTTCCTCCGGCTACCACGAACCCCAACCGAAGCCACCCCACGGCGCCCCGTCCGACCCGGTCCCGAGGGCCAGCCCGGCCCCCCCTTACCCAGCTCTTTTCGACCGTCCCCGAGGCCCACCCCGCCGCGCCGCCGGTACCGCAGCCCGCTTCCAGTGCCCTGCCATCGCTTCGGGACCGCGCTGCGCGCGCTCCCGAATGTGGGCTCGAAGAGGCTGGAGACGGCCTCGTTTTCCCCCGCTTTCGTTCTCGAAGCGCTGCGGTGTTTCCCCCGCCCCGACCCTCTTGGACGATCGTGGACACCAGTGGCCTATGTGCTTGCAGTGCCAGAAGTTGTCCCCCACACTCCCACTCATGAGCGAGCGCCGTCGTCCTCGAAAAGTTCTCATGAGCAGCGAGGCAGACCGCGGTTATACCGCGGTACCGGCCCCCGCCCCGGGCGGCGGGCCGGAGGCGCTCTTTTCGCCCCGCGGGGGCTCAAAGGCCGAGGAACAAGACAAGAAGGCGACGGGCCGGCGCTACACGGTCCTGGTGGCCGTGCGCTTCACGCCGGAGGAAGCGGCCCGGCTCGACGCCCTGCCGCCGAGGCCAACAAGGCCCGGAGCACCTTCCTTCGAGAGGCCGCCTTCGGTGCCCGCTTCGGCACGCGGGTCGAGCGGGCCGCCATGGTCGAGCTGCAACGGCTCGGCAACAACCTGAACCAGCTCACCCGCGGCGCCCACGCCATGCGCCGGTATGAACTTTCCCGCCGCCTCGATGAAGTGCTCGCCGCCCTGCTCGCGGCGCTGAAGGAAATCACCCGATGATCGGCAAGGCGCGCCGCGGGAGCGGCTTCGGTGGGCTCTACTCCTACCTTCATCGGGACCAGCGCGCCGAGTGGACTTCGACGCGGAACCTGTTCTTCGGCGAGCCCGAACAGATCCCCCCGATCATGCGAGCCACGGCGAGTTTGAACGACCGCGTCGAGCGGCCCGTCTATCACCTCGTGATCTCGCTGGCCGACGGCGAGAGCCTTTCCCGCGAGACCTGGGAGCACGTAGCCGACCGAGTCCTGACCCGGCTCGGGCTCGAGAACCACCAGGCCATGATGGTGCTCCATAAGGACACCGGCCACGAGCACATTCACGTCATGGTCAACCGCGTCGATCTCGACGGCCGGGTGTGGAAGGGGTACCGCGACTGGATCGCTCGGGAGGACGAGCTACGGAAGCTCGAGAAGGAGCTCGGCTTGACCCCGGTCCGTGGCCCTGGCTTCCTGCTCGAGAAGGGCGCTCCCCTGGACCGCACTCGGAACTTCACGCCCGGCGAAGTCCAGGAGGCCAGCCGAACCGGTGAAGCCGCCTTCGTCGAGAAGATCCGTCGCGAAGCCGGCCACCACTTCCGCGAGGCTTCGAGCTGGGCCGATCTCTCCGCCCGGCTTCACCCCCACGGCCTGAAGCTCGAGGCCCGCGGCCGGGGCCTTGTGGTCACTGACGGCGACCGGATGGTCAAGGCCAGCCGCATCGACCGCGACAGCTCCCGCGCCGCGCTCGAGCGCCGCTTCGGAGACTTCCGGGAGTGGAGCCGCGATGTCGGCCAGATCCGCGAGATCTTCGACCGGGAGGACCAACGCGCCGATCTCGCCGAGCGTTGGCAGAAGACCGTCCGGCTCGCCGGCCGACTCGACGACAAGGTCTCCCACTTCCGCAGCCTGCTCGATCGGGCCGCCGTTTCCGAATACAAGCTCAACGCTCTGCTCACGAAGGTCTACCGGGGCGACGACGCCCGCGCCGCGTCCGAGCGCCTCCAGAGCGCCGCATGGACCAAGCCCGAGGATCTTGCCCGCCAGCTCGAGCGGGAGCCCGAGCGCTTCGGCCGTGTCCGCGGCCAGGGTCTCGGACCGTTCCAGACGCCGGCACGGTCTGAAGCCCGAGAGGCTGCCGCCGAGGCCGGCCGGGAGCTGGTCCGGCTGCACGAGCTGCGCCGCGAGATTCGGAGCCTTGCGCCCCGCGTCCCGTCCGCCGAGCGCAAAGTCGCCCAGCTCCGCGACCACGCGGTCAAGCTCTCCGAAGCACGGTCCGCCCTACCGCTCACGGACGAAGCCGTGCGTCAGCTCGGCCACCTCGTCGAGCGACACGGCGAAAAGCAGATCCGCGAAATGCTCGCCCCGGTGATGACGACCCTTCGGTTCGCCAGGGCCTGGCACCAAGGTACCCTCGGCCGAACCGTCGCCGACTATGCCGTGGGCAAGCTCCTCGGACCCGCCGCCGGCCCGATCTTCCTGATCGAGCGGGCGGTGGGGATGGTAAGGGCGGCGGCGAGGGACCGGGAGCGGGGGATGGAGCGCTAAACGGTGGGGAACGAAGCCTCCTACCGCCGGTTACCAGGGATTCCTGACGAGTCCCAAACGGAACATTGCTCGCGCCAAAAGCCCATTTCGGAAACGCCAGGGTACGACAGCCAGCGACATCTCACCGCCCGTCCGGCGATCGAAGGCTCTAGTAGGTCTCAGGGCTATTCGATTCTCTGGACCTCGAGCCATCCACTCACTGAGACTGGTTCGGACCGCTCCATGCGGATGATCCAAGACCAACAGTACGTCTTCGGGAGCCAAGTCCTTCGGAAAACGCATGATCATCATTCGGTTCTCTGCCCGGTTCCACCACGGCTTGACGCTAGGCCGCGACAATGGCCTTTTGTCGAGCGCAATCTCCGAAAGTTCTAGCCTAAGCTAGCTGGCGATCTTCTGTCGGTCCAAATAGGCCAGGACGGCCCGCCGAATGATGGTCGACTTGGAGACACGCTCCCGTCTCGCCAGCTCGGCCAGCGCCTTGGCCTCGTCGTCGGTGACGTAGGTCACCTCCCGAGCATGGAGCTTGTCTTCATCGGCCTTCTTTGGCGCTGCCATAGGCACATCATAAGGCTAGCCTTGGACCCAGCAATGGTCTAAGCTTGGCACATTCTTGTGCCGAACGGCACAGGAGAAGCGAAGCGGCCCGACGGAGTGCGTGAGACCACCCCGCCGGACCTAGACCCACCCATAGGAGGACCTATGAGCGAACCCGGACGAGATTCTAGACCCTTCGTCGAAGCCGACCACCTGCTGCGTCGGACGTTCACTTGGCGTTTCGTCGACCGTGAAGACGTAGCCGCCTTGAACCGCGTCGCCGAGCGGTTGCAGGAACTGACGTTCGAAACTGGCCAGCATGGTCCAGAAGGCCCTACCACCGAGAACGTGCTGGAGGCCAGTCTCAGGGCGGCTGGAGAAGATGTTCTGCTACTCGGGGAGTACCTGCTCGAGCTGGCTCGCGAAAGATTCCACAGTGGCATGACCGAGCAGGAGATCCGCTTGTGTGAGCGGGCGGAGTCCTGGGCCAACCAGGCAACCGCACTTGGCGAGTTGATCCTGTCGCACTTCAAGGAACGCGGATAGCTTCGACTTCGAGGGCGAGCCGCGCGGCTCGCCCTCATCCCTCTCACCAGGAACCAGGCGACGGCCCCTCGCGATAGGGCGGACGGATGGTTCCTGCCCCCCTCGAATCTCGGCCAGGTCACCCCACGGGCACGCTCCCGCCGTCCTGTCGTAACGGGCAAGAAAAGGAGCGCCGCCGCTGAGCTGAGCTAAGATTTCTCATCATCAGCAATTCGACAGGCTGTTTGGTGGGCCTTAGATCGCAAGGGGGCGTTCGATGACCAAGAGAGCCAAAGGGTGGATCGTCTCTTTCCTGCTTGCCGCATCCTTGCCTCCGGCCGGATTCGGCCAGATCGATTTCGACACCCAAACGGATGTTCAGGCCCTCATTCAGCGCCTCGTCCTCGACCGCGCTGCCACCATCGCGGCGGTCCAACGAACCGCCGACGAGCGAGAGCAACGCATCCTCGCAGAGCTTGACGCCAAGGATCGCAGGCTCAGAGCGGAACTCGGCCACCGCAAGGCGGCTCAGGCGGAGCTTGCCCGAGTCACCGCGGACCGGCAGAAACTAGTCGACGAGATTGCCGCTCGAGATCGACAGTTCGCGGCGGAGATCGCGGAGTACCGCAAACAAGTCGCCTCGATCGCGAGCTCGCCCGACCCCCGGAAGAAAGCTGCCCTCGTGAGATACGCCGAAGGGGACCGGCGCGGCGCTTACACGGTTCTTCATGAGATTCAACGGGCAGAGACGAAAGCCGTGGCGGCCGGTTGGAGAGAGATCGCTGCCCTTGGCTCGGACCTTAAGGATCGAGGAGAAGCAACGACCGCCGAAGTCATTCCTGTCTACGAGGAGGCTCAGAAGCTTGATCCGGAACATCACTGGGGTTGGGTTGAGCTTGGACGGCTATACCAGGAAGCGGGAAGACTCCCTGATGCCAGGGCTGCGGCTGAACACGCGCTCCGCTTTGCCGAGGATGATCGAGGCCGCTCGGTCGGCCTCATCGAAATCGGCAAAGTGTTGGTGGCAACCGGGGATCTGGCCGGGGCCCGCGAGCGCTTCGAACAGAGCCTCGAGATCCTCGAACGGCTGGCCCGCGATAATTCCGCGAGCGCCGAAGCGCAACTAGACCTCAGTGTCAGCTACAACAAGCTCGGCGACCTCTTGGAAACGGCCGGGGATTTGGCCGGCGCCCGCGAGCGCTTCGAACTGGGCCTTGACATTCTCGAACGGCTGGTCCGCGACTGTCCTGCGATTAACAACGCGAAGAGAGACCTCAGCGTCAGCTACGAGCGACTGGGTAGCGTGTTGGTGGCGGCCGGGGATCTGGCTGGCGCCCGCGAACGCTTCGAACAGAGCCTCGAGATCTTTCGAGGGCTGGCTCGCGACAATCCCGCGAGCGCCAAGGCGCAACGGGACCTCGG
>JANRLG010000290.1:0-34908 GCA_033762835.1 Thermoanaerobaculia bacterium | reverse complement strand
AAGGGTCGGAAACCGCCGGGCAGGAACTTCGTGCCGAGCACGCGTCCGCGGCCCTCCAGGCGGGTCGAGAACCGGCCACGAAACACCCCGGCCACCCGCGAGTTGCCGGTCTCGATCACGAACTGGACCGAGGGGTGGGGCAGCACTTCGTGGACCTCGGGCTCCGCCAGGTCCCACGACACCGTCCAGAAGTGCTCGACGAAAGGTGCGAGAGCCGGCGGCGGCCAGAATCGAGCGTACCCCGGGGCCGGCAGGGTGGCCCGCCGGTGCAAAATGCCGCGGGGCGGCACGAGCTTCGGGCGCAGACTGTCGCGTTCGTTCAATCCGAGGGCTCCGGGCCGAGGCTAGCATCGGTGGCATCATGAAGAACGCCACCACCGCCTGCCTTTGCCTCGCCCTCGCGGTCAGCCTGGCCACCGCCGTGATCGCCGCCCCACCCGCACAGGAGAAGACCATGCACCTCGCCAAAGGTGAATTCGATGTCCAGGTGACCCCCCGTGAACTCGACGGAGCCGCCCCCGACGAGACCTTCAGCCGCTTCGCCCTGACCAAGCAGCTCCGCGGCGACCTCGTGGCCACCGGCGCCGGCCAAATGCTCGCCGCGGGCGGTCCCCAGTCCGGCGCCGGCGCCTATGTCGCGATCGAACGCCTCACCGGCAGCCTCGACGGCAAGACCGGCAGCTTCGCCCTGCAACACCGCGGCACCATGGACGCCACGGGCATGGAGATGCACATCACCGTCGTCCCAGAATCCGGCACCGGCGACTTGAAAGGCATCCGCGGTACCTTCCGGATTCTGTTCGACGGCCCGAAGCACCTGTACGAGTTCGAGTATGAGCTGCCCGGGGCGGAGACGCACTGACGGCGGCGGTCCGGCTTTTCGCCGGCCCGAAACCTCAATCCTCATCGGTGTTTGCAGGCCCACCGCAGGGGCAGAAAGTTGCCGTGGGGACATTGACACCCGCGCATAAGGCCCCTAGAATGGCCGGAAAAGTTAAGGTAACACCTTAGACTCTCGACAGAAATCCCGGCGAAGACTCGACAAACGGCTCACCCGGTTCGTGGTGGGGTAGAGCTTCGACGAGGTGGAGGAAGTCCCGATGAAACGTTCTGCTTGGTTCGTAGTGGCGGGTCTCGCGGTCGTCTGCGCGGCGCCGGCTTGGGCGGCTCCGCCCTTTGGTTCCTTCGGTGGCAAGGTCGGCGGTGGCAACAGCGCCAGTGGCGTCATCGGACTCCACGGCTGGGCGCTCGACGACAACGGCATTTCCGCAGTCGACATCTACGTCGACGGTCTGCCGGTGGGGCGGACGATCTACGGCTTGGCGCGGTCGGGCGTCACGGCGCGTTACCCCGGTTTCCCGGACTCCGAGGCCGCGGGCTTCGTTTTCGAGTTCGACACCTCGCGGTACCTGAACGGTCAGCACAAGATCGAGGCCCGGGTCATCACCAAGGCCGGAGAGCGGCTGACGCTGAATCCGGTCACCCTGAACATCTTGAATACGACCCACAATCTCCGGCCCTTCGGCGACATCGACTTCCCGAACTCGAGCATCGAGATGTACGGCTTCTGCGACGACGAACTGCCGCGGCGTTACAACGTCGTGAGCGGCTGGGCTCTCGATGTCGGCCTCGAGGAGGGCGACATGGGCGTGGGCTACGTCGAACTGCTGGTCGACGGTGGGGTCTATGCCAACTCCGCGACCTCCTGCCAGCACATCCCGGCCTTGGGTGGCTTGACTAACTGCTACGGGTTGCGCAGGCTCGACATCGAAGCGACGTTCCCGTATCTGCGCGACTCCCCGTTGTCGGGCTTCCGGTTCGTGCTCTCGGTCGACGATCTGCTCGACTTGGGCTACACGCCGGGTCGCCACGTGTTGACCGTGCGGGTGGGCGACATCTCGGGTCAGGTGCGCAACATCGACGAGATTCCCGTCACTTTCCTGTGCGCCGACCGCGATGTCAATGAAGAAGGGATCGGCTGGATCGGCCCCGTTCGCGCCCTCGGTCTACCGGGGGGCGTCCTGACCGCCTCGGGCTGGGCCCTCGATCGAGACGGCGTCACGCAGGTGCGCATCCACATCGACGGCAACGAGGTGGGCTTCGCCACTTACGGCTTGCCCCGGCCCCAGATCCAAGGGCAGTACTTCGATTATCCGAACAGCATCGGCCCAGGCTGGGAGTTCAGCTTCGACAGCCGCCAGCTGTCGAACGGCCCTCACCACATCCAGGCGGTGGTCTACGACGTAGACGGTGAGTCGACGCTCCTCGGCGAGCGCGAGTTCGTGGTCAACAATCGCTGAATCGAGGATCCCCGGCCGCTTTGCGAGGGCGGCCCCTGCCATCGTTGGTTCTCTGCTGCGGCCGGGCTCGTCCCGGCCGTTTTCACAGCAACCGCACCAGGAAGTAATCCCGCCGGCCCTTCCGCAACAGTAGCAACCGACCCTCGATGGTGTCCGCCATCTCGACCTTCCTGCGGGGGTCGGTGATGCGCCGGTTGGTCAGGTAGACGCCGCCGCCTTCGACCAGCCGGCGCGCTTCCCCCTTCGAACTCGCCATGCCGGCGGCGACGAGCACGTCGAAGAGATCGGCTCCGGGGGCGGCGAGGGACTCGCGGGACAACTGGCCCGTGGGTACGTCGCCGACGCCTGCCAGGACTTCGTCGGCGCTGAGCAAAGCCACCTCTTCTCCGAACAGCAAACGGCTGATCCGTTGCGCGCGTTCGAGCGCGTCTACGCCGTGGGTCAAACGGGTGACCTCCTCGGCCAGCACTCGCTGGGCCTCGCGCTTTTCTGGTGCGGTGGTCTGGGCCGCAGCGAGCTCATCGATCGCGTCGTTGCCGAGGAAGGTGAAGTACCGCAGGTAGCGGAGGGCGTCCTTGTCTTCGGTGTTGTACCAGAACTGGTAGTAGGCATAGGGGCTCGTGAGGTTCGGATCGAGCCAGACGGCGCCGGCTTCGGTTTTGCCGAACTTGGTGCCCGAGGCGGTCGTCACCAGGGGGAAGACGAGGCCGTGGGCGCGGGCTCCGCGGCGGCGGCCGATCAAGTCGATGCCGGCCACGATGTTGCCCCATTGGTCGCTGCCGCCCATCTGGAGCGTGCAGCCAGTGCGGTCGTAGAGCTCGAGAAAGTCGTAGGCCTGGAGCAGCTGATAGCTGAACTCGGTGTAGGACAGGCCCTCTTCACTTTCCAAGCGGCGCTCCACCGACTCGCGCTTGAGCATCACGTTGACCTTGAAGTACTTGCCGACGTCGCGCAGGAAGCCGAGCAGGTCGAGCTGGCCCAGCCAGTCGTGATTGTTGATCACCCGCGCCGGGTTCGCCTTGGCTTCGAAGTCGAGGAAGTGCTCGAGCTGGCGCCGAATGCCGACCAGGTTTTCCTCCACTCGCTCGATCGTCAGCAGCTGGCGTTCGGTCGTCTTGCCGCTCGGGTCTCCGATCAGCCCCGTGCCGCCGCCCGCGATGGCGATCGGATGGTGTCCGGCGCGCTGCAAGCGGGCGAGGCAGAGGATGGGCAGGAGCGAGCCGACGTGCAGGGAGGCTGCCGTGGGATCGAAGCCGATGTAGCCGGTCAGGGGGCCCGCGGCGAGGGCCGTCGGGAGCTCGGGCGTCACGTCGTAGACGAGGCCGCGGCGTTCGAGGTCGGATAGGAAAGGATCGCTGTAGAGGCTCACGAGCGGGTTTTAGCGGTTCTCGAGGGGGAAATCAAGGCGCGGGCCAAAACGGGTTCTCCGCTCGTCACCCCCCGCGATAGACTTCCCGTTTGCGATGCTCACGTCCTTCCAACCTGGCCGCCCCCGGCTCCTCGGCATCGTCAACGTGACTCCCGACTCCTTCAGCGACGGCGGGCGCTTCCTGACTGCCGAGCAGGCCGTCGAGCACGGGCTGGCGCTGTTGGCCGAGGGAGCGGACGCGCTCGATCTCGGTGCCGAATCGACCCGGCCTGGCGGCGGCGTCTACGGCACCGGGGCTCGCACGGTACCGGTGAACGAAGAGCTCGATCGCCTGCTGCCGGTGCTCGTGGGGTTGCGCCGCGAAACCTCGCAGCCGCTTTCGGTGGATACCCGCAAGGCGGCCGTGGCCCGGGAGGCTCTGGCGGTGGGGGCGGACATCATCAACGACGTCAGCGCGCTGGGAGACCCGGAGATGGGCGCCGTGGTGGCCGCCGCCGGATGCGCGGTGATCCTCATGCACAGCCGAGGGGAGCTCGGGAGCATGCAGCGGGACATCGTCTTCACCGACGTCGTCGCCGAGGTGGCGGCGGAACTCGACGACGCGGCGGCGCGAGCGCTGGCGGCGGGCATCGCGCACGACAAAGTCATCGTCGATCCCGGCCTCGGCTTCGGCAAGACCGCGGCCCAGAACCTGGCCCTGCTGCGCGGCTTGCCGAAGCTGGTCGAGCGTGGCCGGCCGGTGCTCGTCGGCGCCAGCCGCAAGAGCTTCCTCGGCGCCGTCACAGGGCAGCCGCCGGCCGAGCGTCTCGAGGGCAGCCTGGCTGCCGCGGCCTGGGCGGCGCAAGGTGGGGCGGCGATCCTGCGGGTCCACGACGTCGCCGCTACCCGCCGGTTCCTCGAGGTTTGGGCGGCGATCGCGGACGCAGTGGGGGAGCCGTCGTGAGCTTCCCGTGGCGCGACATCGTCGACATCCTGGCGGTGGCGTTCATCGTCTACAACTTGCTGCTGCTGATCCGCGGCACTCGGGCGGTACAGATCCTGCTTGGCATGGTGTTCCTCGGCGCCTTGCTCTACCTCGCGCGGCTTGCCGAGCTGCCGACGCTCCAGACCATCCTCGAGAACCTCTTGCTGGTCGTGCCGATCGCCGTCATCGTGTTGTTCCAGGCCGAAATTCGGCGCGCACTAGCAACGTTCGGCCGTCAACCGCTGTTCGGCCGCTCCCAGGGCCGCGCCGCGGAGTCGACGCTCAACGAGATCGTGCTCGCGGCCACCACGTTGTCGTCGCGCAAGATCGGGGCTCTTCTGGTGCTCGAGCGGCTCGACGGCCTGCGGAATTACGTGGAAAACGGCATCGTGCTCGACGCCGTGGTGTCCTACGATTTGCTGCTCAACATTTTCACCCCCGACACGCCGCTGCACGACGGCGCGGCGATTCTGCAGCACGACCGGATCGGGGCCGCGGCCTGCTTCCTGCCGCTGACCTTGAATCCCGAGTTGTCCAAGGATTTCGGCACCCGCCACCGCGCGGCTCTGGGGATCAGCGAGGAGACCGATGCCGTGGCGATCGTGGTGTCCGAGGAGACCGGCTCGATCTCGATGGCCGTGGACGGCCGTCTGATCCGTGGCCTCGACTCGCGCACGCTGCGCAAGACCCTGCATCAGCTGGTGATCGCGGAAGACGGTGCAACCGGCAAGAACCCGCCGGAGGTCCGGCCGTGAAAGAACGCACGCGTCTGTGGGCGCTCCGCCTGCTGGCCTTGGCCATCGCGGCCGGGCTGTGGTTCTTCTTCACCTACCAGAAACGCGAGCGGGAGAGTGAGCGCGTGGTCCAGGCGGCGGTGACTTACGACACGCCGCGGGGCGTCATGGTGCTCAACCCGATCAGCCAGGTGGCGGTGCGGCTGCGCGGCGGGGCGCGCCGCATCGGCACCCTGAACCCGAGCCTGGTCAACGTTCAGGTGCAGTTGCCGCGCGACTATACCGGCACCTTCGAGGCCGCCCTCGGGACCGACGACGTCTTCGCTCCCGAGGGGCTGGCGGTGGTGTCGATCGAACCGAACTCGCTGCGCCTGACGTTGGAAGCCGTCATCACCCGCGAGCTGCCGGTGAAGGTCGGCCTCGTCGGTGAGCCCGCGGCGGGAGCAACGGTGCTCGGCACGCCCCTGGCCATCCCCGGGACGGCCCGGGTGACCGGACCCACCAGCCGGGTGGCGGGCCTCCGCTACCTGTACACGCGGGTGGTGTCGCTCGACGGCCACGCTCAGACCTGGGAAGAACCGGCGCCACTTCTGGCTCCCGATTCTCTGACTCAAGTGGAGCCCGCCGTCGTGCGCACGCGGGTGATGCTCGAACCACCGCGCCTGTCGACCGAAGTCGAGCCGCGTTCGCGCCAGGAGCCACCGTGATGGGACGTTTCGGAACCGACGGCATGCGGGCGCCCTTCGGCACGCCGCCTCTCGATCAGGCCACGGTCACCGCGCTGGGTTTCGAGCTGGGCACCACGCTGGTGGCTCGCCACGGTGCCGGGGCCGAGGTCGTCCTGGGCGGCGACACTCGGGACTCGACGCCAACCCTCGGCGAGTGGCTGGCGGCTGGGCTGGTCGCGGCCGGCGCGGTGCCCCGATGGTTCGGCGTCGTGCCCACGGGCGGGCTGGCTTTCCTCGTTCGTCACCTCGGAGCGGCCGGCGCCGCGGTGGTCTCCGCGAGCCACAATCCCCACCCGGACAACGGCATCAAACTGCTGGACGGCAACGGGTTCAAGTGGAGTCCAGAGGCCGAGGCGGAGATCGAAGCGGCGATTGATCGGCGTTTGGCCGTGGAACCAGGGGCGGCCACGGGGGACCGCCCCTACGACCTGAACGCGGACGGGGCGGGTCGCCCTGCCCAGGACGCGATCGCCGCCTACCTCGACCACCTCGCCGCTTCCCTGCCGGGCACCCGGCCGCTGGTGGGCCGGCGGATCGCCCTCGACGTCGGCCACGGCGCCGCTCACCTCGTTGCGGGGCCGCTCTTCGAACGCCTGGGCGCCGAGGTCACCGTGTTGTTCGCCGCACCGGACGGCACCAACATCAATGCCGGCTGCGGCTCGACCCATCCGGAAGCGCTCGCCGCCACGGTCCGCGCGGGTGGTTTCGACTGCGGCTTCGCCTTCGACGGCGATGCCGATCGCGCGGTTCTCGTCGATGAAACGGGCGCCGTGCGGGACGGTGACGCCCTGCTCTTTCTCTGGGCTCGGGATCTGCTCGCTGCGGGGCACTTGGTGCCGCCGGCGATCGTCGCCACCTCGATGTCCAACCTCGGTCTGGAGCGGGCCTTGGGGGCACTTGGAATCGGCGTCCAACGCTCCGACGTGGGCGACCGGGAGGTGGTCAAACTGCTGTTGCAGAACGGTTTGACTCTCGGTGGCGAACAGTCCGGGCATGTCGTCCACCTCGGGCTCGCGAGCACCGGAGATGGCCTGCTGACGGCGCTGCAAATCGCCGGCATCCTCGCCCGTGCGGACCAGCCGGCGTCAGCGACGTTGGCCCCCTTCGTCCGTTTCCCGCAGGTCCTCGTCAACGTCCGGGTCGCCGTGAAGAAGCCCTTCGAGACTCTCCCCGAAGTCGCGGCGGCGGTTGCCCAGGTCGAGGCCGCTCTGGGCCGCGAAGGTCGTCTCGTGCTGCGCTACAGCGGCACCGAGCCGCTTGCCCGGGTGATGATCGAAGGCCCCGACGCCGCGGTCGTCACGAGCTTGGCCGAGTCCGTCGCCGCCGCTATCCGCTCGACCCTCGGGTCTCCCGCGTGAGGATTCGATGAAGCTTTCCGTCAATATCGACCACGTTGCCACGCTCCGTCAGGCCCGTCTCGTCGGGTATCCGGACCCGGTGGAAGCCGCGCGCCTCGCCGAGGCCGCGGGCGCCCACGGCATCACCGTGCACCTACGCGGGGATCGCCGGCACATCCAGGACGGCGATGTCGAACGCCTGAAGAGCGTCGTCACCGGCAAGCTCAACCTCGAGATGGCGGGCACCGAGGAGATGGTCGATCGCGCCCTGCGGTGGCGCCCGGACCAGGTCACGCTGGTCCCCGAGCGCCCCGCGGAGCTGACCACCGAGGGCGGTCTGGATCTCGCGTCCCAAGGCGAGCGGGTGCTGGCCGTGGCCGAACGGCTGGCGGCCGCCGGCATCCCCGTCTCGGTGTTTCTGGACCCCGACCCGCGCCAGCTCGAAACTCTGTCGCGGATTCCTCGCGAGCTGGTGCCCGGTTTCGAGATCAACACCGATGCCTACACCCGCGTGTGGTCCGTGGGCAGCGCCGATGCCGAACTCGGCAAGATCCGCCGGGCCGCCGAGCTGGGCCACCAACTGGGGTTCCAGGTCTTCGCCGGTCACGCACTCACCGCGGCCAACGTCGGTCCAGTCGCCCGGATCGCCGAGATCGAGGAGCTCAACATCGGCCACTGGTTGATCGCCCGGGCCGTCTTCGTGGGTCTCGGCGAGGCCGTGCGCGAGATGCTCGCGGCGATGAAGTCGTGAGTCGAGTCAGCGAAGAACTGGTCAGCCGCATCCCGCCAGAGGTTCTGGCCGAGCTTTCGGAGACCAGTCTCTGGCGGGGCGTCGACTATTTCCTGCGCCGCCGCGTCGAGCTGGTGGAGATCCACGGTGCCTTTCTCCGCGCCTTGGTGCGTGGCACGCGCCTGTACGAGGTGCAGGTCGAAAAGGTCGAAGAGGGCGCCTATAGCTACTACTGCACCTGCGCCTATTTCGCCGGTTCCGACGACGCCTGCAAACACATCGCGGCGGCCCTCATCGAAGCTGGGGACCCCCAGCGCCAGGGCCGATCTTCGGACTTTCTTGGGCGGCGATCGAGCCCGCCGACGGTGGCCCCCTGGCGAAGCTTGCTCGCGGCGGCGGCGCAACCCGCGTTGCCGCTCGGCCAGGCTCGGCCCGAGGCGGAACCGTTGTGCTACCGCCTCGACGTCAGTACCCAGGCCGCCGAGGACACGTTGCGGATCGAAGTCTGCAGCGTCGAAACCAAACGCGGCGGCTCTCGGGAGGTCGGTCCCTTGCGCCTCAAGCGGTCGGAGTTCAAGTCGCTTCCCGACCCCGAGGATCGGCGCCTGGTGTCCCTGCTGGCAGGTGGCCGGGCGGCGGCCGACCAGGGGTACGGGTCCTGGGCGGGTGAGATCACCCTCGCGGTGGACCTCGATCCGCAGCTGGCGGGCGATGTGGTGCCGCTGTTGTGTCGATCGGGGCGGTTCGCCGTGCGGCGCAAGCGTGGCGAGCCGGCGGGTCCACCCCTCGCGTGGAATCCGGAGGGTTGGCGTTTCGGGTTGACCTTGGCCGCGGCCGAAGAAGGGTATGAGCTGAGCGGTGAGTTGCTGCGGGGGGACGAGCGCCGGTCGGCGAAACAACCGGTGCTGGTGACCCCGACGCTGGTGATCGATGAGGCCGAAGCCGCTCCGTTCCTCGAGGCGGCGAGCCTGCCTTGGCTGCGCTGGTTCCGGAGCTTCCCGAACGAGTCGCTGAAGATTGCCCCCGATCAGGTCGATGCGCTTCTCGGTGAGTTGCTGGTGGCGCCCGGCTTGCCGGCGTTGGAGACCCCCGACGAGCTGCGGGTGGCGTCCGTGGTCGGCGAGCCGGTGCCGGGTCTGCGGATCGAGACCGGCGTCGATGGGCGCTTTCGCCCGAATGTCGCGACCTGCCGGGTGTTCTTCCGGTACGGGGCCGACCAGGCCCTCCTGGGCGAACCACCCTCCGCGTTCCTCGTCGCTGCGGCGGGGCAGCGCCAGCTGGTCGTCCGCAACGCCGTGCTCGAGTCTGCGCACCTGGAGCGACTGCTCGCGCTCGGCTTCCGGTCGGCGGTGGCCTATCGGAGCAGCAGCGGCCGCCTCGAGATCGCCCAGCGGGCTTTGCCCGAGGCGATCCGGACGCTCCTCGGGGAAGCCTGGGAGATCGAGATCGACGGGACCGCCTACCGGCCGGCGGAGGCTCCGCGGCTGGCGGTCACCTCCGGCATCGACTGGTTCGACATCACCGCCGACGACGAGGTTCCGGGCACGGTGCCCTTTCCGCTCCTGCTCCAGGCCTTGGAACGCGGCCAATCCCAGGTCGCCCTGCCCGACGGTACGGTCGCGGTGTTGCCCGGCGACTGGCTCGAGAAAAATCGCTTCTGGCTCGCGGCCGGGCAGCGCCAAGGCGAGGGGTTGCGCTTCTCGGCGGCTCAAGCGGCCTTGGTCGAGGCTTGGCTCGAGGACGAGGAGGCGGTCGATTACGACGCCGCGTTCGGCCAGCTGACCGCGCGTCTCGCCGCCGCGCCCGGTCCCGCGGAAGCCCCGGCGGGGTTCGTGGGAGTGCTGCGCGAGTACCAACGCGAGGGCCTCGCTTGGCTCGAGCATTTGTCCGCCGCCGGCCTCGGCGGTTGTCTGGCGGACGACATGGGCCTGGGCAAGACGATTCAACTGCTGGCTTTCCTGGTTGCCCGGCCGCGCTCGGCAGGTTTCGGTCCGAGCCTGGTAGTGGCGCCGAAGACGCTGGTGGACAACTGGTGCGCGGAGGCCGCTCGCTTTACCCCGAGCCTGGTCGTGCACGCCCACGGGGGAGCCGCTCGCGCCAAGTCGGCCGAGGCCTTCGCGGCGGCCGACGTGGTCATCACCAGCTACGACCTCTTGCGCCGAGACTTGGCCCTTTTTGGCGCCATCCGCTGGCAGACCGTGGTGCTCGACGAAGCCCAGGCGATCAAGAACAAAGAGACCGCCACGGCGAAAGCGGCGCGCCGCCTGACCGCGGCGTTCCGAGTGGCGGCCACGGGCACGCCGGTGGAAAACCATCTGGGCGAGCTGTGGAGCCTGTTCGAGTTCCTGAATCCCGGTCTGCTCGGGCGGGCCCTGCTGGGTTCGAAGGCCGGTGGCCGGGACTTGCCCGAGGACGTCCGCACGCGGCTCGCGCGCGGCCTGCGGCCGTTCCTGCTGCGTCGCACCAAGGCCCAGGTGGCGCCGGACCTGCCGCCCAAGACCGAGCAAACGGTGTGGTGCGAACTCGAGCTCGCCCAACGCAGACTCTACGACGAGCTGCGCGACCACTACCGGGCGGCGTTGACCCAGCGGGTCGCCAAAGTCGGCATGAAGCGCTCGGCGATCCAGGTGCTCGAAGCCCTGCTGCGCCTGCGCCAGGCGGCCTGTCACCCGGGCCTTCTCGACCGTCGCGGCACTCTCGAAGCCACCAGCGCCAAGTTCGACGAGTTGTTGCCGCGCCTAGCCGAGCTGCGCGAGGAGGGCCACAAGGCCCTAGTGTTCTCGCAGTTCACGAGCCTGCTGGCACTGCTGCGCCGGGAGCTCGACAAGACCGGCGTGGTCTACGAGTATCTCGACGGCCAAACCGAGGACCGCGGCGCCCGGGTCGAGCGGTTCCAGACCGACCCGGACTGTCCGCTGTTCTTGATCAGTCTCAAGGCGGGCGGCTTCGGCCTCAACCTGACGGCGGCCGAATACGTGTTCCTGCTCGACCCGTGGTGGAACCCGGCGGTGGAGGCCCAGGCCATCGACCGCACCCACCGCATCGGCCAGGAGCGCCCGGTTTTCGCCTACCGACTGATCGCCAAGAACACCGTCGAGGAGCGTATTTTGGAGCTCCAGGCCAAAAAACGTGAACTGGCCGACGCCATCTTCGCGGCGGATGCCTCGCCGCTGGCGAGCCTCACCCGGGAGGACTTGGAGCTGCTCTTCGAGTGACTGTCACCGCCACTTCGGTGACGCCTTGTGCTCCAAAAAGTGCGCCACGCCGCGCTGGCAATCCGCCGTCGAACGCGCCGCGGCATTGACCTCCGAGGCGGCGAGCAAGGCGTCTTCGATCGGGCGGCCGAGCACGTGGAGCAACAGGCCCTTGGTGGCGGCGATGGACTCGCCGCTGGCACGCTCGAGGATGCCGGTGGCGAACTCGAGGCCGGCCGCGGCCAACTCCGCGCGCGGTGCCACCCGATTCACCAGCCCGATCTCCCGGGCGCGCTCGGCACCCACGAACTCGGGGTTGAGCAGCAACTCGCGAATGTCCGACCCGCGCAGCCGCAACGGCAGGTAGGTCGCCACCAGCGCCGCCACGAAGCCGATGCGCACCTCGCTGTAGAGGAAGCGGGCGTCCTCGGCGGCGACTACGAAGTCCTGGGCAGTGGCGAGACCGCAGCCGCCGGCCACGCAGGACCCTTGGACCAGGCCCACGGTCAGGGCCTCCTGGCGCAGGATCGACTCGAACAGATCGCGCAGCTTGCGGGACTCGAGTTGGTGCTCGAGTGGTGTCGCGTCCTTGAGCTTCGCCAGGTGTTCGAGGTCCGCTCCGCCCGAGAAGTGTTTGCCCGCGGCGTCGAGGAGCACGGCGCGGACGCCGTCTTCCCGCAGGGGGCGGCGGTACAGTGCGGTGAGCTCCGCGACCATGGCCGGGGACAGGGCGTTGGCCCGCTCGGGCTGGTTCAGGGTGACGAAAAGCAAGTCGCCGTCGCGGCGGACGGCGAGGGTGGTGAAGGACGGCAAGCCATCGGTCATGGTGAGCGAATCTTTCCGTAGTCTCAGCGATTTCAGCCCAGAAGCTCGTCCGGAACCTCGATCTCGAGCGTCAGGAGCCCTTGGGCGTGGGTCTTGCCCTGGGCATCGGTCAGCAAGCTCTCGGTGCCGCCGCCACCCAGGGAGTCGTGGAGCAGGAAGTTCAGGGCGAAGAGGTTGGGCACCTCGAAGCGTTCGACACGCCCCCGGCAAACGCCGCGGAAATGGTCGCGGACCCGGTCCGGGGTCAGCTCGCGGACCAAAACGTCGAACAGCGCCGGGCTCGTGGTGATCACCCCGACGTTCGAGGCGTCGCCCTTGTCGCCGCTCCGGGCGTGGGCGATCCGTTCGAGTCTCACGCGGGCCATGTCAACGTCCTCCGCAAGAACAACCCGCCTCCGACTCCGGCCGCCACCGCAGCGAGTATGCCGAACGTCTCCGGCCGGGTCAGGAGCGGGGTGTAGAAACCGGGAAAGACGGCCCGGTAACCAAGGTCCAGGATTTCCCCGTGGCGCTCCACGAGGTGGCTGAAGAACCCCAGGCAGGCGCCGAGCACCAGGGCCACGGGCCAGGCGATGGCCACCGGGCCGCGCCAGGACTGGAAGCCGCGGACGAGCACGAAGGTCAGTAGCGCCCCCGAGGCGAGGGCCCAGCCCGCGAAGATCGTCCGGTTGGCGAGCGCGCTGGCCAGGAACCCCAGCAGCAACACGGGCAGCAGCACACCGATCACGGTCAGGTACCAGGCGCGAGTCGAGGCAGGTTTCATCAGACCTCCTCCACGCTCACGACCAAGTGATCCTCGACCTGCTCACGGGCCAGGAGCGCCGGCCAGTAGGCCACGATCTCCTGGGGCTTGGGCCGACCTCCCGCGAAGCCGGTGACGCCCGGGGGGCCGGCGGTGATGAGCGGCGCGATTTCTTTGCCGAAGCGTTCGACCCGCTTCGGATCGGCATCCTTGACCCCGAGGCGCAGAACGACCTCGGGCGGCTCCGAAGGGGACGGGAACATGCCCGGTAGGACAGCGCCGAGCCCCAAGATCTCGGTCGACTTTTGGTTTTCGGGGTAGGTGAAGCCGGCGCGCTCGAGGCGCTTCCAGACGATCTCGGCGGCGAGCTTGGCCTTTTCGACGGCGCGCGGGCCGGAGAGCGTGATCTGACCGCTGGCTTTCCAGCCCGCCAGGTAGGAGCCCGAGATCTTGAGGAACGGCGTCCGCGGCCGGCCCTCGATGCCCGAGACTCGAACACGGTCCGGCCCCTGTTGCTCGAGCCGGATGGTGGTGAAGTCGGCGACCACGTCGGGAGTGATGTACTCCTTGGGGTTGCCCATTTCGTAGAGCAGCTGCTCGGAGACGGTATCGACGGTGACCATGCCGCCGGTGCCCGGGTGTTTGGTCACGACGAAGGTGCCGTCGGCCTCCATCTCGACGATCGGGTAGCCGGCGTTCCACAGGTCCGGCACTTCCCAGAAACGGCTGAAGTTGCCGCCGGTGCACTGGGCACCGCACTCGAGGATGTGGCCGGCGATGGTGCCCGCGGCGAGGTGGTGCCAGTCGGACTCGCTCCAGCCGAACTCGTGGATGGCCGGGGCCAAGGCGAGGGCGGTGTCCGTCACCCGGCCGCAAAGCACGATGAGCGCGCCCTGATTGAGAGCCTCGACGACCGGCCGGGCGCCCAGGTAGGCATTGGCGCTCATGACCTGGCCGACGTGGGGCGCCAGCGGCTCGCCGGTGTCCATGTTGGCGAGCGGATGGCCGGCGGCGATCAGCTCCGGCAAGCGCGGGAAGACGTCGTCACCCTCGACGACCCCGACCCGCACGCCGGAAAGCCCGAGCTCCTTGGCAATCTCGAAGATCTTCGCCCGGCAGGCCCGCGGGTTGAGCCCTCCGGCGTTGGTCAGCACGCGCACATTGCGCGCCTGGAGCTCCGGCAGCAACCGGCGGATGAAGTCCAGGAAGTCCGTCGCGTAGCCGAGCGCCGGGTTTTTCAACTTCTGGCGCATCATGATCGAGAGGGTGACCTCGGCGAGGTAGTCCATCCCGATGTAGTCGATGGGCCCCCCGCGCAGGAGCTCCACGGGAGCATCCACGTTGTCGCCCCAAAAGCCTTGGCCGTTACCGATTCGGAGGGTCATGGTCGCGCGGGTTCCTACGGGTCAGGGGGGAGCCGGAAAGGGCTCCCGTCTGTGTGCGAGCCGCCGCTGGAGACGGGACACGAGGTCCCAAGGCTATGACAGTGGCGCGCCAAGAACAAACCGGCGATGACCAGAGTAAACTGCCCGCATGCCCGTCGCTCTCCTTCAAGAACCGCCTCTCGCCCCGCCCGAGGATCTCGGCCCGTACCGCGCGGCGGATTACTTCGCAATGCCGGATGAGCCGCGTTGTGAGCTGATCTTCGGGAGAATCTCGATGAGTCCGAGCCCTCTCCGCTCCCACCAGACGATTGTCGGTGCTCTTTATCGCCGGATCGATGCTGCGGCCGTGGTCGCGTCGGGTGAGTGCCAGATGGCACCGCTCGACGTTAGGCTAGCGGACGACTCGGTCGTGCAGCCGGATGTGATCTACGTTTCACCCGCGCGGCGCGCGATTCTCGGGGATCGGGTCGAGGGCGCCCCGGACTTGATCGTCGAGGTCGTTTCCCCCGGCACCGCCCGCCGGGATCGCGGCGAGAAGCTCGAGCTTTACGCGCGCTCGGACGTCCGGGAGTACTGGATCGTCGATCCCGAGGCCAAGCACATCGAGTTTTTGCAGAACGAGGGCGGGCGGTTCGTGGTCACGCCGCCGGAGCGCGGGGCCATCCGGTCGCGGGCGTTGCCGGGGTTGGTCGTGCCGCTGGTCGAGTTCTGGACGGAGATTGCCGAGCGGTTGCAGTAGGGGCGGCCCCCCGTGGCCGCCCTCGTTTCATCCCCACCAGCCCTGTTTCCAGCCCGCCAAGGTCCGCTCCATCGCCCGCCGCATGCCGGGCAGGGCGGGGAACCACGGCAAACCGAAATCCCGCAGCGAGCCCAGAAGCGGCACGTCGGACTGGAAGAACGGCGACAGCAAGCTCGACAGCTGGCAGTAGAAGCGCGTCTGCCGGTACCGCGCGCGGGCGTGGCGGACAAGAGCCTCGTTCAGAGAACCGCCGCGGGCGAGCTCATCGGCCAGGCTGGCGGCGTCGACCAATGAGAGGTTGGCGCCCTGACCGAGGTGCGGGGTGGTCGCGTGGGCGGCGTCGCCGACGAGCACCACCGAGCCGCGGTGGATCTTGCGTGGGCGGGCGTGGCGGTAGGTGGCAAACACGCAGGCGTCTAAGCTGCGCACGGTGTCGAAAATGTCCTCGGCCTCCGGCGCCAGCGCCAAGACCCGCGCCTGGAAAGCCGGGAAGCCGTCGGCCCGAAGCGCTTCCCAATCCCGAGCTCGCAAACCCCAGAAGAAGTTCGTGCGGCCGCCGCCGAGCGGCAGGAGTCCGCACATTTCGCGGGTGCCGCGGGTGACTTGGAAAAGATGCCCGCGGATCGGCGTGCCGGCTCCTACGGCCCACAACGCGGCGTAAGGGTCGTCGCGTTCTGAGACCGTCGGGTCGACTTGGCGGCGCAGGCGCGAGCGGGCGCCGTCCGCGGCCACTAGCAAGTCGAAGGGCCCGGCTTCGCGGTCGCCTTCGCCGCACACCACCACCCGCCCGCCTTCTTGCCGCCAGCCGGTGACGGGGAAGTCGAGCACGATCTCGATTCCCTGGGCGCGCACGGCCTCGTGGAGCGCCTCGAATACCACACCGCGGTGGACGCCGAGGGCGCCCTGGCTTCCCGGGAGGCTCGCGGAGCCCAACTCGATCAGCCTCCTGCCGCGGTGGGTGCGCGCCCGGAGGCCCGCGATGGGCTCGCTGCGGCCGGCGAGCCCGGCCAGGAGACCCAACCGAGCGAGCACCGCTTGCCCGCTCGGTTGAAGCAAGAATCCCGCACCCACCGGCCCCAGCCGAGGTGCGCGTTCGAACAACGTGACCCGGTGCCCCTGGCGGGCCAGCAGCAACGCGAGGGCGCCTCCGGCAATGCCGAAGCCGGCGATGGCGATCCCGTGGGGCACCTGGGGAGTCTAGCGGCAAACCCCGAGGCCTTGGAGTCAGAAGCCGATGATCGGCGGGATGTAACCGAGGTCGTAGATCACGTTGACCGAGCCGGCGTTGACCTGCGTCGTGGTGCCGGTCAGGGTGACGAAGTCGGTGGAGGCCCCGATGGCGAGGTCCTTGCCGCCCAGCTGGTCGAAGTTGCCGAAGGCGAGGGCAGCCCCGAAGTTCTGGTTGGGGCCGAGCACCCCCCCGACGTTCTGCGAGTTCTGTGTCCAGAGCTGATCGTTGGACGACTTCAGGCCCGCCGAGATGGCGAAGATCACGTGGACGGCTCCCGTACGGTTGGCGAACTCGTTGCCGGCCGTGATTGCTACGTCGTCGAAACCGTCACCGTTGGCGTCACCCACCGCCACGACTTCGCCGAAGAGATCGCCCGCCTCGGCCACCTCCTCGATGTTCGGGCTGTCCTGACTCCACGTCGTCATGCTGGTCGTCGACGCGCCGCTGAGGCTGCCGGGCAGCACCATCACCACCCCGGCGTTCGGGGCACTGCCAACGATGGCCCCGGGGAAACCGACCACGAGATCGGCGAAGGCGTCACTGCCGATCCGGCCACAGGCGAGACCGCGGCCGAAGCCTTCCCCGAGCGAGGGGATGCCGGAGCCCTGTGAGAAGAACTTCGCTCCGAGGCCCGTGACGCCGAAGGACGAGGCGCCGGCGAGAACCGTCACGGAGCCGTTGTTGCCCGACTCGCCGGTGGCCGCGATCGCGAGATCCGCCGCCAGATCGCCGTTGAAGTCGCAGGCCGCCAGGCGGTCCCCAAAGCGGTCGGAGTCCCCTGCGCTGTCGGGAATGGCCCCGCCTTGGAGCGAGGAGTTCTCGTCGATCCACTGACTGCCCGAGCCGTTCAAACCGAGGCCGGCGAAACCGAAAATCACTTCGACGGCGCCCGCCCCGTAGTAGGTCGTGCCGAAGGGCCAGGAGCCCTCGAGGTCCTCGCCCGGCACCCCGACCGCGAGGTCGTCGATGCCGTCGCGATTGAAGTCACCGGCCGCGAGAGCGCGGCCGAACTCGTCGCCAGCCTCGCTGTCGCCGATGATTCCGGACGAGTTCTGATGCCAGAACTGCGCACCCGTGGCCGTGAGTCCGACGCCGAAGGTGCCGTAGATGACGTGGACGGCGCCGGCCGTGGCTTCGCCACTGACCTGCTCGCCGAAGACCCCGACCGCGAGGTCGTCGATGCCGTCGTTGTTGAAGTCGCCGGCTGCGAGGGCGGAGCCGAAGCGGTCGCCGTTTTCGGCGATCTCGCCGCTCGCGGGTAACGACCCCTGGGTCCAGAACTGATCGGGCAGCGCTAGGGCGCTGGGTGGGTTGCTGTAGATCACGTGCACGGCACCGCCGACGATCGTGCCCAGGCGGGCTTCCGGCACGCCGATGGCGAGATCCGGCACCAGGTCACCGTCGAAATCACCGACCGCCAGAGCAGCGCCGAACTTCTCGCTGGCCTGGGCGTTGTCAGAGAGGTTGGTGACTTCCTCGTGGAAATACTGCGTGGGCGGCCAGAACGGATCTTGGGCGACGGCCGGCAAGGCACCGCCCACGGTCAGGAGCGGGAGCGAGAGCAACGACAGGCGATACAGAGAAACTGAAAGGGAGCTAAGCATGTCCGACTCCTCCAATGCCGGGCCGGCATTGGCCCGACAGTGGGGAGAATAACATGGCCCAATAGCATAAATGAAGACCCTTGTTCGTACCGGCAGGCCTGGGACCGCCGGTTGGCCCGCTCCTCCCGGTCGGTCCTGAGTTCGGCTATCCTACCCAGATCGAAAGATTCCGCCCTTGTCCCGGGTGCCCTCGTCCAGCGGCACCAGAGAGGAACTCGACATGTCGTTTCGTTTTGCGAGGCTCCCGTTCCTGTGCGTTCTCGTCGCCGTTTTACTGGTTCCCAGCGTGGCGATGGCCCGCAGCCTCTACGGCACCGTGAAAGAGATCAAGAGCGCTGAGCTCCTGACCGTCGAGCACGACGCCGGCACCTATGAAGTCCGCCTCTACGGCGTCGATACGCCGGACAACGGGCCTTTCGCCTCGGAGGCCAAGCGGCTGGTAGATAGCCTGGTGCGTGACCGCCTGATCCGCGTCCGGATCATGACCAAGAACGACAAGGACGAGATGGTCTCCCAGCTGCTCGTCGATGGAGTCGACGTCGGGATCGAGCTGCTCAAGGCCGGGCTCGGCTTGCGGGTCCCCAACGTGCACTACAAGCCCCACGCCAAGGGTGAGCCGGACGCGTTGGTGGCGGCCGAGAACGAGGCCCGCTTGGCCAACCGCGGGATCTGGCTCCAGCCGGCGACCTCCGCCCAGGGTGACGACAAAGACTCCGCGGGCTTCTCGATTCCCGCCGAGGTGCGCGCCTCGGGCACGGTGGACTTGAACGCCAGCCAGAAAGTCAACAACGACAACGAGTGCGCCATCGCGATCGACCCGACGAACACACAGCGCCTCTTCATGTCGTGCAACACCGACTCGGCGGGCCTGTTCGCGGCTCGCTCGACGGACGGCGGCGCGACGTGGATCTACCCCGACCCGTCCGACAAGACGATCGCCGACGGCGACGCCGGGCAGGGCACCAGCGCCTGCTGCGATCCGACCCTCGCCTGGGACCGGTTCGGCAATCTGTACTTGACCTACATCAGCTCGAGCCTCGGGACCATCGTGACGTTGCTTTCGACCGACGGTGGCGCAACCTTCAACTCCTTGGGCGCCTTCAACGGCTCCATCGACCAACCGACCATCGTGGCCCAAAGTGTCGGAGCCGAAGCCCACATCTGGGTGGTCTGGAACCAGAGCAACATCATCGTCGCGCGGGGCACGAACGCCACCGCCCTCGGGACGGTCAACGCCTTCCCGGGCACCAACCAATCCACGGGACTGTCGGGCTGCAATTTCGGCGACATCGCGATCGCCCCTTCGGGCGCCGTCGTACAGATCTGCGAGAGCCCCTCGGGAGGCCAAGGCCCGGCAAACCTGCGGATGAACCTGGATGCCGATGGCTTAGGGGCTGGCGTCTGGGCGACCTCCACGATCGCCACGACCACGAATGTCGGCGGCTTCGACTTCATCCCGGCGCAGAACAGTCGCTCGGTGGACGCCGAGGCGGGGCTCGCCTACGACGCCAACCCCGCGAGCCCAAGCTTCGGGCGGCTGTACCTGGTGTACGGCGAAGAACCGACCAACGAAAACAACGACCACAACATCATGATCCGGACCTCCGACGACAACGGGACGACCTGGAGTGCGCCGATCCTGGTCAATGACGACGGTGGCACCAAGAGCCAGTTCCTGCCCAAGATCGCCATCGATCCGGGCACCGGCCGCGTCGGTGTCTGCTGGCACGACGCTCGGAATTCGGCGGGAAACACGGCGATGGAGCTCTTCTGCTCGACCGCCGACGCCACGGCCGGCACGCCGGTGTTCTCCGCCAATACGCAGGTGAGTGACGGCGCCTCGACTTCGAACGGGCAGGGTGTCGAATTCGGCGACTACATGGGGCTGGCGTTCGTCGGTGGCAAGCTTCACCCGGTGTGGGCCGACACCTCGAACTCCACGGGCGACAACCCCAACGGCACCACCCGTTTCGACGCTTACTCGGACCGGGTTCCGCTCGACGACATCTTCGCGGATGGTTTCGAAACCGGGAACACCGCGGCGTGGTCGGTCGTTTCCCCCTGATCTCCACACACCCTTTTCCGCGAATCGAGACGGCCGGGTTCTGCCCGGCCGTTTTTCTTTTATGCGGGCCTGGCTTCGAGGCGAACTATGCTGTTATGCTATTGATCAAAGCCGAAAGGGGTTGAAGTTGATCTACCCACGTCGAAAGGGTCGTTGCGCCCGGAGCGCTTTCGCCGTCGTTCTGCAGCTTTCTGCCATGCCTCTGGCAGCCCAGCCCATCGGCTACATCGGCGATGCCTATGAAGCCTGGTACGTCTCGAGGATGAACCTCGCAACCTTCGCGTGGACCGGGTCCGTCGTCGAGGACGTCGGCTCACCGGCCTTGCGATGTCTCCCGCTGGCGAGTTGTTCGGCGTCCAGGTCGTCATCTCGGAGAGCGCTTCGGGGGCGGTCGTAACCCTTGGCTGGCGCGCATCGACCCCGAGAGCCAGTCCGTGGAGCCCCGGGGGCAACTGACACTGCCCGGTCCTTCGATCTACGAGACTGGGCTCGCGTTCGATGCCACGGGGCGACTGTGGCTCACCACGGAGGGGCGTCTCTACGAAGTCGATCCCACGGACGGCGCGCTCCGGCAACAAGCCGACCTCGGCCGAGAGGTTCCCGGCTTGGCCGGCTGCGGTTCAACGCTTTTCGGCATCACGAGGCCCGCCGGACTGGACTTTCCCGTACAAGTCCTCAGAATCGACCCCGCCACCGGCGCGGTGACAGAACTTGGCTCGGGCAACGGCCCGGACGTGTTCATGTCGGATGGCGGCGGGCTCGATTTCGACTCCGAAGGGCGGCTCTGGGGAGTGCTGCACAACCCCTCCGGGATCGGGCTGCCTGTGTTCCTCGACTTCATCGTCGAATTCGACCCGATCACCGGTGAAGTGCTCCAGTCGACGCACCTCCACGAACTCGGCCGCGGTCTCGCGATCGGCCCTCCACCAGCCGTTTGCCCCGGCCGCGGGGTGACCGAGGTGCCGACGCTGGGGGAGTGGGGCCTGGTGCTGCTGGCTGGGTTACTCGGCGGTGGGGCGTGTTGGCGGTTGCGACGCGCCGGAGTCCGGCCGGCCTGAAGGCCGGCCGCTACCTCAAGAAAACAAAGAAGATCCGGGGTAGCGGCCGAACTTCAGTTCGGCCGATCGGCCGTCACCCCGGCAGGTCGCCCAACAGCTCGAGCAACTGCTCCGGAGCCACCGGTTTGACCAGGTGGAGGTCGAAGCCGGCTTCCTGGGTGCGGCGTTTGTCTTCTTCTTGGCCCCATCCGGTGAGGGCGACGATCCGGGGTACCGCGCCCCAGGGGCGGGCGCGGAGTTGGCGGCAGACCTCGTAACCGTTGTGCTTGGGCAGGCCCAGGTCGAGCAGGATGAGCTCCGGGCGGAAGGCCTCGGCCACCTCGAGAGCCTCTTCGCCGTCGTAGGCACGGCGGACTTCGTGGCCCTCGATCTCGAAAACCATGGCCAAGGTCGTCACGACGTCACGGTTGTCGTCCACCACCAGGACGCGGCGCGCGGTGTCGGGAGCAGCCGCGAGAACTGGCGTGTCGGCCCGGGCCGAAAGCGGCGGGGCGCCGCGCTGGGGCAACTCGACGACGAACCGGCTGCCGCGGCCGGGCCCCTCGCTCTCGGCCGTGATCCGGCCGCCATGTTTTTCGACCAGCCCCTTGACCAGCGACAATCCGAGCCCCAAGCCTCCTTGCGAACGGTCTAGGGCGAGCTCGACTTGCGAGAACATCTCGAAAATGCGTCCGAGGTGCTCGCGAGCGATGCCGATGCCTTGGTCCTCGACCGCGACCACCACGGGACCCAACTCCGCGGTGGGCGTCGCGCTGGCCACGAGCCGAATTTTGCCGCCGCGATCGCTGTACTTGGCGGCGTTGGTCAGGAGGTTCGAGAAGATCTGCGCGAGCCGCGTCGGATCTCCCTCGAGCCAGATCGGCACCGGGGGCAGCACGACTTCCAACGCATGCCCGCCGTCGTCGATCTGTGGGCGGGCGATCTCGATGGCGTGGGTGATCACGGTCGAAAGCTCGATGGGCTCGGATCGTAGGGTGAGCTTGCCGCGGGTGAAGCGGCTGACGTCGAGCAGATCCTCGAGCAGCAGGGCCATCTGTCCGACCTGACGCTCGATCACCTCGAGGCACGCGGCGCGCTGGGCTTCTTGGGTACCGGGCTGACGCAGGACGGCGGTGGCGTTGCGGATGGGCGCCAGCGGGTTGCGCAACTCGTGGGCGAGGGTGGCGATGAAGTCGTCCTTCTTGCGATCGGCCCGGCGCAGATCTTCCTCGAGCCGCTTGCGGTCGGTGATATCGACGGCGCTGAACAGGCGGCCCTTGCTCGGGTCGGCGAGGTCGATGGCGACGCCCTGGAGCAGGCCCCAGAACTGGCCGCCTTCCTTACGCCGGTAACGGACCTCGGCACGCAACAGCTCACCGCGGGCGATCCGCGCGTAGCCCTCGGTGCCGATCCACTGCCATTCGTCGAGATCCGCGGTCAACTCGAGCGTCGACAGGCCGATCATCTCGCCGGGCTCGTAGCCGAACATCGTCTCCATGGTGTGGTTGACGAGCATCAGGCGGCGGTCGGGACCGACCAGAAAAACCCCGGCCGGGGACGCCGCGAGAATGGCCTGTTGCTCCAGCAAAGCCGCCGCGAGGCGTTCCTCGTCCCGCTTGCGCTCGTCGATATCGGCGTTGGTGCCGGTCATGCGCAGAGCTCGTCCGCTCGCGTCGCGCCGGGTCACCCGGCCGCGGCTCGCGATCCACCGCCAGGTGCCGTCGGTACGGCGGATGCGGTAGTCGACGGCGTAGTGAGAGGCGCCGCCGGCCCGGGCCGCGGCCAGGGTGGCCTGCACGCGCGGTGCGTCTTCGGGATGCATGA
This sequence comes from Thermoanaerobaculia bacterium, assembly GCA_033762835.1. Lineage (GTDB taxonomy): Bacteria > Acidobacteriota > Thermoanaerobaculia > Multivoradales > DATKCC01 > JANRLG01. Next base: position 12,100 of record JANRLG010000290.1, on the reverse strand, counting down.
GGGCTTGGAGCTCCTCGATCGGCACCTCGGACTCGCCGCGCGGCTGGCCCGAGAGGTTCGCCCACTGGGCGTTCAGGTAGACCTGGCCCGTCACCAGGTCCCAGTCCCAGAGGGTCAGGTCCGAGGAGGCCAGGGCCAACTCGAGCCGTTCGAGCGCGAGGGAGTCCGGCGTGGGGGAGGAGTCTTCGGCCATCGGTGTAGTCGGTAGTCTAGAGCGCTGCCGGCTCGGCGAGAAAGGCGAGAACTTCGGGTCGGTGTTTTTCCCGTGTTAATGTCACCCGAAGACTTCGCATCCAATCAGGGAATCGGGCACCGCCTGAAACCGCGTTCGCACCTCGTACCCAAGGAGAGTCGAGATGAAGAACTCCCGTTTGTGGCTCGCGGCCCTCGCCGTGTTCGCCGTCGGCTTCGCGTTGAACTTCGTCATCCATCAAGTCTGGCTGCAGCCGGACTATCAAGCGACGCAGAGCGTCTGGCGACCGGAGGCGGAAATGGCCGCCAAGGCGCCCGTGATGTTCATCACGGGTCTGCTTTTCGCGGTCCTGTTCGTCACCATCTTTTCGCGCGGCTACCAGGGGCGCGGGCCGATGGAAGGCGTGCGTTACGGCCTGCTGGTGGGCCTGTTGGTCATGCCCTTGGTCGCTTACGACTACTACGTGGTGTTGCCGATTCCCTACGATCTGGCGCTCAAGTGGTTCCTCGCGGGCCTCGCGCGCTGCGCGGTCCTGGGGCTCGTGGCTGCGCTCGTCTACCGACCGGCCCGCTCCTGACGCTCGACGCGGGGGTCATCCTTCGTCGGGGATCTCGGGTTCGACGAGCAGAGCCAGCAGAGTCAGCGACTCCTGCCAGCCGAGATGGCAGAACTCGAGCGGGATCACCGGCGGGATGCCTTGCTGGGTGATCGTCAACTCGGTGCCGCAGGCCACCGGTCGCAGCGCGATGGTGACCGCCATCTCACCCGGCAGGTTCGGGTCGTCGAAGCGGTCGGTGTAGCCGATTCGTTCGTTCGGTACCAGCTCGGTATAGGTGCCGCCAAACGAGTGGCTCTTGCCGGTCGAGAAGTTGGTGAAGGACATGCGGTAACTGCCACCGACGCGGGCGTCGAGATGGTGGACTTTGCCCGTGAAGCCGTGAGGCGGTAGCCACTTGACCATGGCGTCGGGGTCGAGGAAGGCGCGATACACACGCTCGGGCGAAGCACGCAGGACGCGGTGTAGGCGGACGGTGTGGTCGGTTTCGGACATGATCGTTGTCTCCCTCCAGGAAGGGTAGTCTAGTCCTCTGGAGATGCTGCCGCGGCCCGATCGTTCCGCGCCGGTGGGAGGCCTCGAGTCACGGATGGTCAGCCCTGAATCCCCAACCTCGACCGTGCCCGCGGCGCCGCACCGCAAGCGTGCCTGGCTGCGACCGGCGCTGTTGCTCGCGGCGATCCTGTCCGTCGCCGGGCTCGCCGCGACGCTCGATCTCGGGGCGCAGTGGGAGGCGGGCCGGGCGTGGATCGAAGGCCTGGGTGCCCTGGGCCCGTGGTTGTTCGCGCTTCTCTTCGCCCTCGCCACCGTCGCCGCCGTGCCGGCGACGTTTTTGACCTTGGCGGCTGGAGCGCTGTTCGGCTCGCTGGTCGGAATCGCCACCGTGTCCTTGGGCTCGACCACCGGAGCGGCCGCGGCCTTCTTGATTGGTCGCTGGTTCGCGCGGGACGCGGTGCGCTCCTGGCTGGCCGGCAACGAGCGCTTCGCGCGTCTCGATCGCCTGACCGCGGACCACGGTGCTGCCGTCGTGGCGATCCTGCGCATCCTGCCCATCCTGCCCTTCAACGTGTTGAACTACGCCCTCGGTTTGACCCGCGTTCGGTTCGGAACCTATGTCTTCTGGTCGTTTCTCACCATGTTGCCGGGCACGGCGCTCTACGTGGTGGGGGGCGATGCCCTCACTCGCTGGGTCACTGAGGGCCGTTTCCCCGGAGCGATCCTCGGAGTCTTCGCCGCCCTCGGGGTCTCGCTGATCGTGGCCTCGCACCGAGCGCGCCGCTTTTTGCGCCAGCACGAGACGAACCCGCCCGCCGAGGGTCGCCCCCCGCGCCGTGAGTAGGTTTACAAGCTCGTCGGCCGGCGCCAGACCTGCTTCTCGGTGACCACGGCCGTCATGGCGACGTCGTGGGGTTCGTCCGGTAAAGCGTTGCGTAACTGGAAGTCGTAGGCGAGTCCCACGGCCGGCAAGTCCCGTCCGGCGAGAAAGCGGTCGAAATAGCCGCGGCCGTGGCCGAGCCGATAGCCGCGGCGGTCGAAGGCGAGCCCCAGCACGAGGGCGACCTCGAGGCTCTCCGCGGAGGCCTCGGGGCTGCCACGCCGTGGCTGCTGGAGGCCGAAGGAAAGGGTCTCGAGGTCGCACGGGTAGCGGTGGACGAGGAGCCGGCCCGTTTCCGCCTCCGCCCGCGGCACGAACACTTCGCGACCCGCCGCGAGCAAACGGTCCACCAGTCGCCAGGTGTCGAGCTCGGTCCCGAACGACAAGCAGGTGAGGACCCGCCGAGCCCCCGCGACCTCGGGCAGCGCCAGCACCGCCTCCGCCACGCGCTCCGCGGCCGCGCGTGCAGTCTCCGGCTCGAGCGCTCCCAGCTCCGCGCGCAGCTCTTCGCGCAGGAGGGCCTTGGCCGATGACGGGGAAAGCGTCTCGCGGGTCACTGGGGGATCTTCTCACCCCGGGCCCCCGCCCGGTTGGGTGAGGTTGGCGGGCCGCGGCTGCTGGTATGCTCCGCGCCAACAACTCGGACGGCGGTGGGGTGCCCGGCCCCGCGGGAGGATCGGCGGATGGAAGCTACCGGTGGTGGTCTCGATCTCTGGTCGATGATCTTCGTCTTCATGCTCGCGACGTTCATCGGCTTCGAGGTGATCCGCGGTGTGTCGCGCTTGCTGCACACGCCGCTCATGTCGCTCACCAACGCGATCTCGGCGATCGCCATCGTGGGCTCGATCTTGATCGCCGGGGAGCAGAAGTCGACGTTGTCGACGGTGCTCGGTGCGATTGCGGTGGCGGCCTCGATGACCAACATCGTGAGCGGCTTCCTGATCACCGACCGCATGCTCAAGATGTTCAAGAAGCCGGAGGCGAAGTGATGGACCACGGACTGTCCCATCACGTCACACAGGCCTCTTACGTCCTGTCGGCGGGCCTGTTCGTCCTGTCGTTGAAGTGGTTGTCGCACCCCAAGAGCGCCCGGCGCGGCGTGCTCGCCGGGGCCCTCGGCATGGCCTTCGCCATCGGCGGCACGTTGCTGCACCCGGAGATCATCAACTTCAATTGGATCGCGCTCGCGGCGGTCATCGGCATCGTCATCGGCGTACCGCTGTCGTGGGTGCCACTGACCGCGGTGCCCCAGCGGACGGCGTTGTCCCACGCCTTCGGTGGCCTCGCCGTGGGCCTCGTAGGCACCGCCAAGTACTACCTGTGGCTCGCGGAGGGCCAGCTGACCCCGTTCCGCACCGGCGCCATCGCGTTCGAGTGCATTCTCGGCTTTCTCACGCTGACCGGCTCGTTGATGGCGGCCGGCAAGCTCCAGGAAGTGCTGCCGACGCGGCCGTTGACCTACCGCGGGCAGAACTTCATTAACCTGCTGCTGCTCGCCGTGGCCCTCGCGGCGGCGGTTTGGCTGGTCATCGACCCCACGCAGTCGTGGCTGTTCCCGATCGTCATCGGCCTGGCGCTTCTCTTCGGCGTGCTGCTGATCCTGCCGATCGGCGGGGCGGACATGCCGACCGTCATCTCGTTGCTCAACTCCTACGCCGGCCTGGCCGCCGTGGCCATGGGCTTCGTGCTCGACAACAAGCTGCTGATCGTGGCCGGTGCGCTCGACGGCTCGTCGGGTTTGATCCTCTCCGTCATCATGTGCCGGGCCATGAACCGGTCCTTCACCAACGTGCTCTTCGGCGCCTTTGGCACCGTCCAAGCGGGCAGCGCCGCGGTGTCCGACAAGACGGTCAAGAGCGCCACCGCGGACGACGCCGCTCAGCTACTCGAGGCGGCGACCAAGGTCGTCATCATCCCCGGCTACGGCATGGCCGTGGCCCAGGCCCAGCACCGCGTGCGGGATCTCTACGATCAGCTGCACAAACGGGGCGTCGACGTGCGCTTCGCCATCCACCCGGTCGCGGGTCGTATGCCCGGGCATATGAACGTTCTGCTGGCGGAGTCGAACATCCCCTACGACCGCTTGGTGGAGCTCGACGACATCAACCCCGACATGGGCCAGGTCGACGTCGCTCTCGTGCTGGGCGCCAACGACGTCGTCAATCCCGCGGCCCGTCACGACAAGTCGAGCCCGATCTACGGCATGCCGATCATCGACGCCGACAAGGCGCGCACCGTGCTGGCGGTCAAACGCTCCATGAAGCCGGGCTTCGCGGGCATCGACAACGAGCTCTACACGGGCGACAACACGTTGATGCTGTTCGGCGATGCCAAGGCCGTGGTGGGCGACATCGTGAAGGTGCTGTCGGGTGAGGGTGGGGGGATTCACTGAGGGGCAAGAGAGGCTCGAGCGTACAATCGAGCCTGGAGGTCGTCATGCACCCGATTCCTAGACACTACCTAGTTGACGACGAAAACCGACCCGTCGCGGTTCAGTTGGATCTCGCGACCTTCGAGTGGATCGAGGACCAACTCGAGAACGCTGGCCTCGTGGCGCGAATGGCAGAAGTTGAGGGCGATGAGCTGCTGAGCCTAGAGGCGGCTTTGGCTCTGTACGAGACGATGCCGAAGGCGCCATGAAAGTCGCGTTTCGGCGCCGAAGCTTGAAAGACCTCGCGAGCTTACCGAGCGAAGTTCGGCGGCGCGTCGAGCGGTTTCTGGTCGAAGAAGTGCCCGCGGCCGAGTCCGTCGCAGCCGCGGGCAAGATCGAGCAACTCAGGGGCTTTCCTGACTGCTACAAGGTCCGCTTCGGGGACTACCGGGTCGGCCTCCGGCTCGTCGGGGAGACCTTGATCGTCGAGCGCGTTCTCCATCGCCGTGAGATCTACCGCAAGTTCCCGTGACAGCGGACGGCCGTCCCTCTTCCCGACCCGCGCGCACCTCGGGTGATACAGTCCCTCGCGGACTTTGGGAGCCCCGATGAGCACAGAACTCCACGATTCTCCGGTCGCGAGCGACCGGGTTCCGCCGAGTGAACGCCGCCACGACGTCGTCATCCGTTTCGCCGGGGATTCCGGCGACGGCATGCAATTGACGGGCGGCCAGTTCACCAACACTTCCGCCCTGGTCGGCAACGACCTTTCCACCTTCCCCGACTTTCCCGCCGAAATCCGCGCGCCCCAGGGCACCTTGCCCGGGGTGTCGGCGTTCCAGGTGCGGATCGCCGACTACGACATCCACACCCCCGGGGACGCGCCCGAGGTGCTCGTCGCCATGAACCCGGCGGCGCTCAAGAAGCACCTGCCGGAGCTGTTGCCGAACGGCATCGTGATCGTCGACGTCGATGAATTCGGCGAACGCAATCTGAAGAAGGCCGGGTACGCGGCGAACCCGCTCGAAGACGGCAGTTTGGCTGGCTTCCGGCTGTTCCCGGTCGACCTGACGACCCTCGTGCGGCGCACGCTCGAGGACACTACCCTCGACGTCAAGTCGAAGGACCGCTGCCGCAACATGTTCGCCCTCGGCATGGTGTACTGGCTGTTCAACCGGCCCATGGACGCGACGTTGCGCTTCCTCGAGCGCCAGTTTGCCGCCAAGCCGCACCTGGCCGAGGCCAACATCCGGGTCGTCAAGGCGGGCTGGAACTACTGCGACATCACCGAGGCCTTCCAGGTGCGTTACGAGGTGCCGCCGGCCAAAATGGCGCCGGGCCTCTACCGCAACATCAACGGCAACGAGGCACTGTCGCTGGGGCTGATCGCCGCTTCTCGCAAGTGCGGCCTGCCGCTGTTCTTGGGGGCCTACCCGATCACTCCGGCCTCCGATCTGCTGCACGCCCTCTCTCGCCGCAAGTCCTACGGCGTGACGACCTTCCAGGCCGAGGACGAGATCGCAGCGATCTGTGCCGCCATCGGGGCGTCCTTCGGCGGGGCGCTGGGCATCACGGCCTCGTCCGGCCCGGGCATCGCGCTCAAGACCGAGGCCATGAATTTGGCGCTCATGGTCGAGCTGCCGCTGGTCGTCTGCAACATCCAGCGCGGCGGCCCGTCAACGGGGCTGCCGACCAAGACCGAGCAGGCCGACCTGCTGCAAGTCATGTTCGGGCGCAACTCGGACTCGCCGCTGCCCGTGATTGCCGCCTCGTCGCCCAAGGACTGCTTCCTGGCCGCCATCGAGGCCTGCCGGGTGGCGCTCAAGTACATGGTGCCGGTGGTGCTCTTGTCGGACGGCTACCTGGCCAACGGCTCCGAGCCTTGGCTGCTGCCGAAAGTGGAGGATCTGCCGGACTTTCCGCCCACTTTCCACACCAATCCAGAAGGCTTCGCGCCCTATTCGCGGAACCCCGAGACCTTGGCGCGGCCCTGGGCGATTCCGGGCACGCCAGGGCTCGAGCACCGCATTGGTGGCCTCGAGAAGGCCGATGGCACGGGCAACATCTCCTACGACCCGGGCAACCACGAGAAGATGACCCACCTGCGCGCCGAGAAGATCGAGCGCGTGGTGGCCGACGTGACCGACGTCCAGGTCCACGGGGACCCCACGGGCAAACTGCTGGTGCTTGGCTGGGGTTCGACCGAGGGCACTCTGACCGGCGCCGTCAACCGCTTGCGCGAGCAAGGGCACTCGGTGTCCCGGGCCCACCTGCGTTGGCTGAACCCCTTCCCGAAGAACCTCGGCGAGGTGCTCTCGCGCTTCGAGCGCGTCTTGGTGCCCGAGATGAACGGCGGCCAGCTGGCGCTGCTGCTACGCGCCAAGTACCTGGTCGACGTGGTGTCTTTCAGCCGCGTCCAGGGCCGCCCGTTCTTCCGCCACGAGATCGAAGCCAAGGCCAAAGAGATCCTGGGAGTCTGACGCGATGTCCACCTTGACCGCACCACCGCCCCTCTCCCGCAAGGACTTCCAGACCGACCAGGAAGTCCGCTGGTGCCCCGGTTGCGGCGACTACGCCATTCTCGCGGCGGTCCAGTCGGTGTTCCCCGAGCTCGGCATTCCGCGCGAGAAGTTCGTGATCGTCTCCGGCATCGGCTGCTCGAGTCGTTTCCCGTACTACATGAACACCTTCGGCTTCCACACCATCCACGGCCGCGCCCCGGCAGTGGCTACGGGGTTGAAACTGGCCCGGCCGGAGCTCGAAGTGTGGATCGCCACCGGGGACGGCGACGCCATGTCGATCGGCGGTAACCACTTGATCCACGTACTGCGCCGGAACGTCGGGGTCAAGATCCTGATGTTCAACAACCGCATCTACGGCTTGACCAAGGGCCAATACTCGCCGACCTCCGAGCTCGGCAAGAAGACCAAGTCGACGCCCTTCGGCTCGGTGGACCGGCCGTTCAACCCGCTGTCGTTGGCCTTGGGTGCCAGCGCGACGTTCGTGGCCCGCAGCGTGGATGTGTTCCAACCGCATCTCAAGGAGACCCTGCGCCGGGCGGCGGCCCACAAGGGCACCGCCTACGTGGAAATCTTTCAGAACTGCAACATCTTCAACGACAAGGCCTTCGAGACCCTGACCGAGGGCGAGGGCAAGACCGAGCGGGTGCTGCACCTCGAGCACGGCAAGCCGCTGGTGTTCGGCAAGAACCGGGACCGCGGCATCCGATTGAACGGCTTCGAGCCCGAGGTGATCGAGTTTGCGAACGGGTATTCCGAGGCCGATTGCCTGGTGTGGGACGAGCACGCGAAGAGCCCGGCCCTCGCCTTCCTGATCGCTCAGCTCGAAGGGCCGAACTTCCCGACGCCCATCGGCGTCTTCCGCCAGCTCGAGCTGCCGGCGTACGAAACCGGCGTCGTCGGCCAGATCGAACACGAGATCGAGCGTTCCGGCCCGGGCAAACTCGAAGATTTGCTGCACGCGGGCGACACCTGGACGGTGGCGACGGACGGCTCGGTGTCTTGAAGCTGCTGCTGCTCGTCCACGGTGCCACCTGGGACCGCCGCTATCAAGCCTCGGCGCTCGCCGCGAGCGCCACGGCCCTGGGCGACCGGGTGGACGTGGCGCTCTTTTTCGGCGCCCTCGACGCCTGGGTGAAGAAAGAGTGGGACCGGCTCGACCCGGCCCCGCCCCTGACCGCGGAGCGGATCGACGCCGTGGCCTTCCCACCTCTGTCGAGTCTGCTCGACGGCGCCCGCGCGACCGGTTTACTCAAACTCTACGGTTGCAGCGCCAGCGCCCGCCTGCTCGGCCTCGACCCCGCCCACTGCCTCACCCGTCTCGACACCCTCGCCGGTTGGCCGACTTTCGCCCAGAAAATCGCGGAGGCGGATCGGGTGGTGGGGTTCTAACGATTTTTTTGGCGGAGGTTGTGGGTTTCCACCCCCCAACGTCGCCTCAGCTTCAGATGACGAAGCTCGGCCGCTTCCTTCTCCTGCTCCTTCTGGCCCTCGGTTGCGGGGGCGAGGGCAGCGGTCCGCTCGCGGAGTGCCTCTCCGCCGAGGGAGATGAGGCGACGTTGGCAGCCTGTGGGCGGGCGTTCGAGGCCACGGCGTCGCCGCGGGCGGCGGCGGCGGCGGCTTGGGCGGCCCAGGGGCTGGGGCGGAACGACGAGGCCTTGGCGTGGATCGAACGGGTGCCGCGGGAAAAACAACCCGCGGGTTTGCCGAGCCTCGCGGCTTCGCTGTACCTGGCCCAGGGCGACACCGCGGCGGCCAAGGCGGCCTACGAGCTCGACCTGCCGCTCCTGGCGGCGGCGGGGGACCGGGCGGGGGAAGCGCGGGCGCATTACGGCCGCGGGTTTCTGGCTTGGCGCGAAACCGCCTATGGCGTGGCCCTCGAACACTTCGAGGCCGGACTCGCTGCGGCGGGGGCGGCGCGAGATCGCGAGCTTCTCGGCCTCCAGCTGCAAGGGCTTCAGGGCGTGCTTTCGGCCGTGGGGGACTTGGACGGCGCCGAGCGCATGCTCGAACGCGTCGAGGCCTGGCTCGAACCGGACGACGTGGTGCGCCAGGTCACCGTCCTGGCCCAGCGCGGCAGCCTGCTGCTCGACCGCAAGCTCCCCGTTTTGGCACAGCAGGTGCTCGACCGGGCGTCCGAGAGCGCGGCGGCGGCGGGGCCGTCGGCCGGTTTCGAGCCGCGCCTGTTGCGCGCGATCCACCTGAACCTCGTGCGCGCGGCGTTGGATTTGGGTGACCCGGCGGCGGCCCGCCGGAACCTCGATCTGGCCGAGCGGGAGGTCGCCGCAGGGGAGCGCCCCGTCTCGCTCGACTACTACGCCGCCCTCGTGGCCGCCGCCAGCGGTGATCGCTCGGCGGCGGTGCGGCGGCTGCGGGCCTTGCTCACTGAAGAACTGCCGCCGGACTGGGCGTGGCTGATCGAAGACGAGCTCGGGCGGCAACTCGAGGCCGGTGGTGACCGGGACGGGGCCCGCGCGGCGTACCGGCGCGCCATCGGTGTGCTCGAGGCGATGCGCCGGGACCTCGTGGCGGACGACCTCAAGGCCTGGTTGCTCGAAAGCAAGCGCCACCCCTTCGAGGCCCTGTTCCGGCTCGAGGCCGAGGCGGGGCGGCCCCTGGCGGCGCTGGACGTGGCCGAGCGGGCGAAAGCGCGCAGCTTCCTCGATGCCTTCGTGCGCTCGGCTCAGTCCGAGGAATCCGCGCCCCTGGCCAGTGCTGCCACGCGCTTCGAGGCCCTGCGCGGCCTGCTGCCGCGACTCGCGGCGGCGCCGGTGGTGCAGCCGCGGCCGGCCGCTGAGCTTCTGGCGGCGATCGGCCCGCGGAGCGTCTTGTCCTACTTCCGAGCCGAACGGGACCTTTGGTTGCTCGCCCTCGTCGGCGGGCGGCTCCAGCTGCACCGGATCGGCCCGGCCGCGGCCCTCGAAAGCTTGATCGGTACGGCGGTGGCGGACCCGGATGCTCCCCGGGGACCGGGCTCCGCTTGGGCCGAGCTCGGCCGCTTGTTGGTGCCGGTGCGGGTGCTGCCGCCGCCGGGAGAGCCGCTGTGGATCGTCGCCGACGGCGCCCTCGTCGAGCTGCCCTTCGCCGCCTTGCCGGTAGGTTCCGAACTCCTGGTGACTCGTCACCGGCTGGCGTCTCTGCCCAGCGTCAACGCGCTGGCCGCGGCGCTCGCGGCCCCCGTCGCCCCGGACCCGGCGTCTTCGGCCTTGGTGCTCGGCGATCCCACGGAAGACCTGCCGGCGGCGGCGGTCGAAGCGCGGGAGGTGGCGGCGCAGCTCGGCGTCCGCCCGCTGCTCGGCAGCGAGGCCCGGCGGGCGACGCTGGCAGCCGGCGAGCGGAGCTTGCTCCACGTTGCCGCCCACACCGGCGCCGGTGCCGAGGGCCCGTGGCTGCAGCTGGCCGACGGCCGGGTCACGGCGTCCGAGGTCCTAGCCTTGCCCCGGGCACCGCGGCTGACGGTCTTGGCCACCTGTGCCGCCGCCCACGGGCCGTCGCGGGACCTCTGGGGCTCCCTCGGGGCCGCGTTCTTGGCCGGGGGCAGCCGGTCCGTGCTCGCCTCGTTGTGGTCTCTCGAGGACAGCGAGGCCCGCCGGCTGGTGGCGGAGTTCTACGCCGCGGGGGGGGCTACCGAGCCGGCCGCGGCCTTGGCCCGGCTCCAACGGGCGGCGGCCTTGGTCCAGCGGCCACCGTCGTCCTGGGCATCCCTGGTGATTTTCGGCGGCGTCGAGGAGCCTGGCTCCCCGCCGTCGTCTCTTTCTCGAACCAAGGAGGAATCCTGATGAATCGGCACACTTCCACGCGGCTGGCGACCGGCTCCCTCGTCGTTCTGGCCTTCGCGGCGGGGCGCTTCTGGCCCGCCACCGAGCTCGGCGCGGCCCCGGCCGTACCGGTCGAGCTGTCCTACGACGGCAGTCTGCTGTGGGCCACCGCCACGGATCTGCGACGGCCGATCGTCGTCTTCGGAGCCGCGGACGCGGATTGGCCCGACTACGACGAGGGCGATACCATTCTGCATCTCGCGAAGTCGGGAGTCGAAGGCGTGCCGGTGCCCGTCGCGGTCCCCGGCATCGATCGCGCGGTCGTCTACGAGCTGCGGCCCCTCGGCTCCTGGGACGTCGAAGACGGCTTTCGACCCTGCCTCGATGGGCCGTTCGAATGTGACTTCCTGCCCGTGCCGCCGTTGCCGCCGCGGCCACCGCGGATGCTGACCCTGGCCCAGGTCCCCGTGCCGTGAAACGGGTGGCCTCCCGAACGTCCCCGGAGCCGGACGCCGACACCGGCATCTCGGAGGTCCTGCGGTCGGGCGACCGCCGCCGGGCCCTTGAGCTGCTCATGGACGCCCACGGCGAGGCCGTCTTCGCCTTTGCCCTGCGCCTGACGCGGCGGCGGGAGATGGCGGAGGACATCCTGCAAACGACGTTCGTGCAGGCTTTCGAAGCTCTCGGGGGCTTTCGCGGCGGCTCGTCGTGGAAGACCTGGCTGCTCGGCATCGCCCGCCACCGCGCTCTCGACGCCTTGAAGGTAACAGCGCGGCGGGAGCGGCGTTTCCGCTTGGTGCCCGAGTTGCCCGACCGCGAGGGCGCCGAACCCGGGGCGGAGGAGCGCCTGGTGGGGGCCGCCGTCGCGCGCCAGCTGCACCGCTGTTTGGGGGAGCTGGCGCCGCGGGTGCGCGCCACCGTGCTGCTGCGCTACCAGCAGGAGATTTCGTATCCCGATCTCGCGGCCGCCACCGGCGAGCGGCCCGCGGCGCTCCAAATGCGGGTCGCCAGGGCCTTGCCGGTGTTGCGCCGTTGTCTCGAGCGAGGAGGTGGACCGTGAGCGCGTGTCGACGCTTCGATGAGGATGCCGTGCCGCGGCTTGAAAGCGGCCAGGCGCTCGACGACCCGCACTTCGCAGACTGCCCGGAGTGCCGGGCGGCTCGGGAGAATCACGAGCGGCTGCTCGGGGCTCTGCGCTTCCCGAATCGGCTGGCACCGCGGGCGGACTGGCGGCAGCGGGTGTTGGCCGAGATCGACCGCCAGGCCGCCGAGCGGCCCTCGGAAGCCGCCGCGCGGCCCGTCCGCGTTGCCCGCGGGCGCCTCTGGGG
>JANRLG010000289.1:0-44581 GCA_033762835.1 Thermoanaerobaculia bacterium | reverse complement strand
TACTTGCCGCCGGCGGCCTTCGGCCGCTTGGCACCGTACTTCGAGCGCCCCTGGCGCCGGGCCGACACGCCGACGGCGTCGAGCGTGCCGCGGATGACGTGGTAGCGGACGCCGGGGAGGTCCTTCACGCGGCCGCCGCGGATGAGGACGATCGAGTGCTCTTGAAGGTTGTGACCGACACCGGGGATGTAGGTGGTGACCTCGATACCGTTCGTCAGACGAACGCGAGCCACCTTGCGCAGCGCCGAGTTCGGCTTCTTGGGCGTCTGGGTGTAGACACGGACGCAGACACCGCGCCGCTGGGGCGAGCGCTGAAGCGCCGGGCTCTTGGTCTTGTATTCGACCCGCTCGCGGCCCTTGCGCACCAATTGATGAATCGTCGGCATTCCTTCTGATCTCCTCGATCCGATCTTCCAAACGTCTCGCATCGACGACGGTTGGTCTCGCCCGCTCTGCGGGCACCGTCGCGGACGAAGCCGGTCTTGGAACCCCTCTTCAGGGTTCAGGGCCGGCGGTCTCGATCCTTCGATGTCGGTGGTCTTTGCCACCGAGATAGCGCCACGGTCCTGGGGAGGACCCTCGGCGAGTAGCGAACCCGCGGAGTGTAGACGAGGCTTCCGGCACCGTCAAGCGGCAGACGAGAATCCCGTCGCGACACCGTGTTGGGTCGACAGGAGCGCAGTGTAGGGGGAAGCGTGGGCAGGCGTCAAGAGGAAATATAGGCCGCGACGACTTCGAGGACGGCCGCCAGATCTTCGAGGCGTTGATGGCGTGTAATCGTGAAGCGCAGGCCGGCGTCACGCAAGCCGACGGCCGGGTAGGCGCTGGGGCAGGCCAGGAAGCCTTCGGCCATCAGCTTCTCCGCCGCGCCCAGGGTGATTTCAAAAGCACCGAGGCGGAGATATTGGACCGGTGAACGTGGGCTCGACAGCAGCTCGAGACCGCGGCGATGGGCCGTGTCTCGGAAGAATGCGATCCGCTCGTGGAGTTCGGCGAGCAGGCCGGGAAACGGTCGGGACAGGTGTATTCGCGCGGCGGCGACGCCCGCGCCGAGCACCGGGGGCGCCAGCGGGCCCGAGAACATCGCCGTCGGCCCACAGCTACGCAGCACGTCTCGCCAGCGGTCGCTCGGCAACCGCAGCAAGGCGCCCCCGCCCATCCCGAAGCCTTTGGCGAACGACACTGCCAAGACCATCCGCTCCGGCAGGCGATCGAGCTCGGACAAGACGTACCCGCGACCGTGAAGACCCTGAGTGCTGGTGCCGTGAGCGTCGTCCAGGTAACAATGGAAACGCTCTTCGCGCTCGAGGAGTGCGGCCAGCTGCGCGACCGGGGCAACGTCTCCAAACATGCTGTAGACGCCGTCGCCGCAGTACCAGACATGACGAGTGGCCGGTTGCGCAAGCAGCTTGGCCACCGTCTGAGTGAGACGCTCGACATCGTTGTGGGCCACGGTCACCACCCGTGCCCGGTCCGCGACCGTGCGGGCCGTCAACTGCACGCTGTTGTGCACTTGGCGGTCCAGCAGGATCACGTCGCCGGGCTGGATCGCAACGTCGAAGAATGACAAGTGGGCGAGCGTGGTCGTCGTCGCCAGCCAGACCGGCCCGCCGAAGATCTCCTCGGTCAGGCCCTCGAGCTTGCGATAGGGCGGCGCCGAGAGATAGCTGCGAGACGCACTGAAGGCGGTGCCGTAACGGCGGGCGGCACGCACCGCCCCAGCGATCACCCGCGGGTCGAGTTCGAGACCGAGGTAGCTGCAGCTGGCGAAGCTCACCAACTCGCGACCGGCGATGGGAACGGTGCGACCGGTCAGCGGCAGGTCATCGACGTCCAACTGCAGCATTCCGAGCTCTCGGCCGGCCTGGGCTGCCTGCCAAGTCGTGCGGAGACGGCGAGAGGCGAAGAGGTCCATCGCCTGATCAGTCTGCCACGAACCAAGGTCGTGTCCCACGTGCCATGGGTGGGCTAGGCGCTTTCCACCCGCCAGCCGTATCATTGCCGTGATGCGTCAGCTCGGTCTTCGCTTCGTCGGTCTCGCCCTGGTCGCGGCGCTCGGAACGGGCTCTCCGGCCCGGGCCGAGCTAGTGATCCTGGACGACGGCGAGAACTTCAAGATCACCGACTACGCGTTGTCCGTGGATGGTGAAAAAGTCACCCTGGACCTCTTCGATGGCGGGCGCGTGACGCTGTCGCTCGAGCGCATCGAGCGTATCGTAGACGACGAGTGGGTGCCGCCACCGCCGCCACCACCGGAAGCCTGGGGGCCGCCGGAACCTCCCATCGAAGCTCCCGTGAAGCGCAGCTGGCGCTTCGCTCCCGATCACAGCGTGCCCGCGGTGCCCTACGGGCGCGAGATCTTCGCCGCCGCCGCTCGCCACGAGGTGCATCCCGAGCTGGTCGCCGCCGTGGTCCGGGCCGAGTCGGCATTCCAGGCCCGGGCGCGCTCCCACAAGGGCGCCCGCGGGCTCATGCAGCTCATGCCCGCCACCGGCAAACGGTTCGGCGTGGCTTTCCGCGAGCTCTACGACCCGGTCAAGAACATCGAGGCGGGAACCAAGTACCTGGACTTCTTACTCGAGCGTTTCGACCAGGATCTCGCCAAGGTTCTCGCCGCCTACAACTCCGGGGAGGGCACCGTGGACCGCTACGGCGGCGTCCCCCCGTACCGCGAGACCCGGGCCTACGTGAAGCGGATCTTCGGGTACCTGGGCCTCGATGGCGCCACTGCTACGGCGGCTGCTGTCACCAGCACGGTGGGCCGCTGATGCCGAACTGGGATGCCCTGGTCGCGGCTGCCAGCGCGGCCCGCGAGTTGGCCCACGCACCCTACAGCGATTACCTCGTGGGCGCCGCCTTCGAACTCTCGGACGGCACGATCGTGGCCGGCTGCAACGTCGAAAACCGCATTCTCGGTCTCACCGTGTGCGCCGAGCGGAACGCCATCGCCAACGCCATCGTCTCCGGCCGCCGCGACTTCGTGGCCTTGGCCGTGGTCACCGTCTCGACCCCACCTGCCGCCCCTTGCGGCATGTGCCGTGAGACCCTCGCCGAATTCGTCGACGACCTGCCGATTCTCCTCGCCAACACCCAGGGCGAACGCACCGAGGTGCGCTTCGGTGATCTCCTGCCCCACCGCTTCGTTTTGCCCAAGGGCTGAACGCGCGCTCGACCCCGCCTAGGACTCCGCGGCCAGCCGCAGCGCCTCGATCCGTTCGTAGTGCGGTTGCACCCACCGGTCGACGAGATCCCGCATTTCTGCCGTCGCCGCGGCCCGCTTTCGTGCCCCGTCCGGGGCGAAAGGCCGGCTCGGCGCTTTGGCGTGCGAGCCGAGCACCGCTTGCATGGGCGCCAGCTCCGCGGCGGAAAACCGGATACCGAAGCTGCCGGCAATCTCCGTCCAGACCACCGCCGGCAGCTGGCTGTAGTTGACCAGCAGGGGCTTCGAGCGGTGGTACAGCTCGAGAGCGGCGGCGCATTGCGCGCCCAGGACTCGCGCCCAGAACTCCGCGGGTCGAAGACGGCGCACGATTCGCGGGGAGGCCGCCAACAAACCCGCCGTCTCGAGTCCGGGCGGCAAACGCTCGCCCCCGACCCCGACCAAGGAAACGAGAGTCTCGATCGGCTCCCGGTAGAGGAAGACACACGGCACCGACGGAAACGTCGTCGTGATCAGCTCGTGGTCGAAGGTGGCGCGTGCCGTGAGCTTGAAGACGACGGCTCGCTCGTTGCCACCAGCTCCAGCGAACGCCTGAACGACGGCCTGCAGCAGCTCCTTTCGAGTCGCCGTGCCGCCGAGAGGATCCTTCAAGCGCAGCACCGTCTCCACGATCGCCGGCTCGGCGAACGCGAGGAATCGCCCGCTGGCAGAAAGCATCCGGCTGACCAACGTCGAACCACAGCGAGACAAATGAAAGAGGAAACCCGCCGGCTCCGGCGCCCGGTCACCACCGAGATCGGCCAGCGCCGCCAGCGGCAGCGACCGACGGACCCGAGGTTGCTGGCGCAGCTGCCGCGCTACGGAGAGGTCGAAAAACGGCTCGCTGAGCTCGCGACTGTCAATGTCGCAACCCTCGAGCACCCATTCACCACCCTCGGTGCGCAGACGATCGGGCAGCCAGGCCATGGCGGCATCGTACTCAAAAGAACACGGCCCGCGGCAGCTCGAGCTGCCGCGGGCCGTGTTGAACCCCGAGGGGCTCGGGATCAGGGCGTGTAAGTGATCGTCAACTGCGGCTTACGCGCGACGGTGGTGCTCTCGGCGGAGTAGAACCCGATGTAGTCGAAGCCGAGGTCGTCGTTGTCGTCGAGCGTGCAGTAGACCCGCAGCTGGGTGCGGCCGGTCTTGCTGACCGCCGCCCGGCCGGCAGCCGACAGGGTGCCGGTGGACGCCGCGCCGTTGCTGGCCGGAGTCGACAGAGTCGCCACGTTGACCGCCGTCGCCGCGGCCTCGAAGTCGGTCACGGCGAAAGCCGCTGCGCCACCGAAGCCGCCGGAGGAGATGTCCGCCACGCACGGGCCGTGGGTGGTGAACGGCGAGGTGCCCGAAATCGTGCCGCGAACGAGGCGGATGGTCGCCGCCGTGATGGTCGCGGTGTCCGGGATCGACGAGGTATCGAAGGAGACGATCGAGCGGTATTGCTCGTCGACGTTGGTGTCACCCACCCGCAGGGAGGACGTGTTGTTGTCCGTCGAGTTGCCGGCAGCGCCGATGCCCGAGGCCTCACCGCTCTCCCAAATCCGGCCGTCTTCGGCGGCAATGCCGTTGAAGGTCACCGTCACTGAGCCGCCCGGAGCCGTGTAGCTGCCGGTGAGGCTCATGCCGGAGAAGGTCGAGAAGCCGTAGATGAGCACGTGGTAGGTGCCCGTCGAGGGCGTCGGGAACGAGCAGGTCTCGGTGTTGGTGCCGCTGGTCGACGAGCAATCGAAGGTCGAAGTCGTCGGGGCCGCACCGAAGCGGACGTAGAGATCCGCGTCACCGGTGCCGCCGGAGGTGGTGAAGGACAGGTTGGTGGCCCCCGCGGGCACCGCGAGCGTCCAGAACTGCTGGCTGCCCGTGGCACCGGCGATGCCGGTCACCGGCACGCCGTTCGAAAGCACACCGGCCGGGGCGTTGATCGTGACGGAGATCGAAGCGGAGCCCGTGGCGCCGCCCGAATCGGTCACTGACGCCGTGATGTTGTGGCTGCCCACGGACAACGCGGAGGTCGAGAACGAGCCGC
Organism: Thermoanaerobaculia bacterium; assembly: GCA_033762835.1. Classification (GTDB taxonomy): domain Bacteria; phylum Acidobacteriota; class Thermoanaerobaculia; order Multivoradales; family DATKCC01; genus JANRLG01. The sequence continues at coordinate 39,359 of JANRLG010000289.1, read as the reverse complement.
CGGTACCGATGGCGCCGTTGATCGAGGAAGTCCAAGCGAGGCTGCCGGTCAAGGTGCCGTCCTCGGTATCGGTGGCGGTACCGGTGAAGGTGATCGCAGTGCCCGAGGTGAAGCTCGAGCCGCTCGCCGGCGCCGAGATGGTCACCGCCGGAATGTTGTTGCCCACTCCGCCGGTGCAGCTCGGAATGGCGAAGGAGCCGATGCGCGTGCGCCAACCGACGGCGCTGGTCGCCGCGTAGTACTCGGTCGTATACCAGAAGGTGCAGTCGTCGACCGGGTCGATCTCCATCGAGCTGTAGTCACCCCAACGGGAAGCCGTGCCGGTCTGAGAGCCCGAGCCCGCGAACATCTGGGCCTCGGCCTGCATCGTGCCGAGCGGATCGGTGGTTTCGCGCGTGGTGTACCAGATGGCCGGGAACATGGTCGAGCTGGTCTTGCTGTAGCCGAGAGCGATGTTGCCGATCTTGTCCATCGCGATCGACGGCATGAAGCGATGGGTGGCGTCCGGCGAATGGGTGCCTTGCTGGAAGATCGACCAGCCGCCGCCCGTGTTGCGCAGCTCGAACCACCGCGGCGCCGCGCGGTTGCCGGTCGAGTTGACGTCCACCGTCCAGCTGCCGACGAGGGCCTGGTGGCTGCCGAAGTTGCGGTACACGAGACGCTGCATCGGCCACCAAGAGGCCGAGTCGATGCCCTGGGCGGTGCCCTGCTGGGGCAAGCAGTTCGACACGAAGAAGCCGCACACCGTCCAGTTGAAGGCCGCGAGGCCACCGGAGACCGGCGTGAAGGAGTGGATCAGGCTGTAGCTCGAGTTCGCCGGCGTCGTCCAGTCGACGTTGAAGGCGTAGACGTCCAGGCTGTCGTTGGCGGGCGAACCGAAGTACGGCTCGCCACCGTCCCGGAAGCTGTAGAACAGGCCCGGGCTGCCGGCCGGCGGCGCCGTGGGGCCATCGACATCGGCGGGCATCATCAGGTTGGTGAAGCTCTGGAAGAACTGCATGGGCCGCGCCGCGAGGCCGGCCAGCATGCGCTCGCGGTCCACCGCGAAGACGTCGTACTGGGTCTGGAAACCCGAGTTGGTGCCGAAGAAGTAGGCGTTGTCGGAGGCCACCGGCCAGGTGCCGACCTTGAAGTAGTCGGGGAACCGGGGGGTCACGACTTCGTAAAGGAAGTAGGCGCCGGTGGGATTGTTGGTCTGGGACACGGCCCAGCACACCGACTGGTGACCGGAGGCGACCGCGAACTGGGTCAGCACGAAGCGGTCGGCCTGGCGATCGTAGAGAAAGATCGCGTCACCGCTGTTGTCCGTCTGGCAGGGGCCACCGAAGCCGGCCCACAGGGTGTTGGTGTTCGAGGGGCCGGTCAGGCGCACGCCCGACTTGTTGTAGACCGAAAACACCGAGTTGACGACCTGCACGATGTGGTTCGGGCCCACGGCCATCTCGGTGTCCGGCGGATAGACGCCGGTCACGTTGGTCAGGCCATCGAAGCTCGAGGAGAGGGGCGGCGTGCGCACTCCGGACAATGCCGGGCCGGCGAGCACGTCCTGCTCCTTCGGCGCGACCGTGCCGAAACGATTGCCGTCCTTGTCGAACAGCGTTTCATGGCGCGGCTTGTTGACTTCCTTCTCCAGCGTGTTCTCGTCGAACGGCTTTTCTTCGGCGAGCGGCAGGTCGGAGACCTTCTGCGAGGAGAAGGGACCGACGACCGGCAGGGTGTAGGGCCGCCGCCAGGTCGCGCCCTCGACCGCTGCCTCGAGCTGCCGGCTGCCCTGGGGAGCCAGCACGCCGGACTGCACGGCGCTGGCGCCACCCGCGAGCTCGTAGCCCTTCCAATGCGGCTGATCCTCGTTACCGGACCGCACGCCGGCCGCCACCAGACGGCTCTTCAGCGAGTGACCGGCGGGCAGGATGCCGAGGCACGGCTCCTGGACGACGCCGTCCACCGCGATCTCCATCGCGACCTCGGGGTGGGCCGCGAATACCGCCTGCAGGGACGCGAAGGAGCCCGCGGCGAGACGCGTGCCGGTTCCGAGCTCGGCCACGAAGGCGCCGCGCTTCACCACCACGCCGTTCAGGGCCTCGGCGTAGAGCTCCGCACCCTTGGTGTCGAAGTAACGGACGGTGAGGTCATGGGTGCCCGACAAGGGCTGCCCGCTGGCGTCGAGGGTCTGGCCCTCGTAACGAACCGACTTCGGGAACTCCGCGGCGGCCAGTGGCAGAGCCACCGCCAACACGAGGAGCATCAGCGCTCCAATCGAGGCCAGAAACGAGCGAGTTCGATGCATGGGAGTCTCTCCTTTTGGGGATCAGGGGAAAACACGACCACGAGACCGCCCCGCGAAGGACACACCGCACCCTCTACCCGAACCATCGATCCACGGGACGTCTGCATAAGAGGTACGGTGAACCGATCGATCCGGGACATGCGAGGTGCCACCCGATTCGTCGGATACGTCGAACGTCTGGATTCGAGCGGCGGACTGGCCTATCGTCGGGCTCAAGAGAGGAGATCCACGTGAGCGCCGAACAGATCGTCGAAGAACTCCGTGCCCTGGGGACCGAGCCTTACCGCAAGGTCCTGCGCAACCACGGTGCGCCCGAGCCGCTGTTCGGGGTGAAAATCGAAGAGCTCAAGAAGATTCAGAAGCGGATCAAGAAGGACTACCTTCTGGCCAAGGAGCTCTACGACACGGGTATCTACGATGCCATGTACCTGGCCGGGCTGATCGCGGACGACGCGCAGATGACGCCGTCGGACCTGGACCATTGGGCCGCGAACTCGGGCTGTCAGGGCATTGCCGAATACACCGTCGCCTGGGTGGCGGCCGAGAGTCCCCACGGCTGGGAGCGGGCGCACGCGTGGATCGAATCCTCCGACGAACGGATCGCCTCGTCAGGATGGGCGACGCTGGGCGGCCTCATGGCTCTCGAAGCGGACGCCGACCTCGACCTCGCGGCCCTCGAACGGCTGCTCGACCGCGTTCGGGACACGATCCACTCCCAACCGAACCGGGTGCGCTACACGATGAACGGCTTTGTGATCGCCGTGGGCGCTTACGTCGTCGCCCTCACCGACCGCGCGTTGGCCACCGCGGCGGCGCTCGGAACCGTCACGGTGGATATGGGCGGGACCGCTTGCAAGGTGCCCGCGGCCGCCGATTACATCGAGAAAGTCCGCCAGCGAGGCTCCCTGGGGAAGAAGAAAAAGACCGTGAAGTGCTGAGTCGGACGCGGCGCGATGAAGCAAGCGATGATCGCCTTCCATGCGGACGAGCAGGGGCACTGGGTAGCGGAGCTCGCCTGCGGCCATCACCAGCACGTGCGCCATGATCCGCCCTGGCTACTGCGCCCCTGGGTCATCACACCCGAGGGCCGAGGGTCACGAATCGGCCAGGAGCTCGAGTGCAATAAGTGCGAGCAAGGGGCACCGCCGGACGGGCGAACGGGCGACTTCTGCGAACGATGAAAAGAACCTCGTTCGGGGCGGGCGCCCACCCCGAACGAGATCACCGAACCGAGGCGCGAATGGCGGCGACCAGAAAGGGTGTCAGGCCCTGACCGTGGCCGTCGATGGTGGCCGCGAAACGGGCGTCACTCTCGTAGAGATCCGCCAGCCGGGCGTGCATCTCCGGGCTGCACGGGTAGAACCAACGATCGATCGCCAACCGGTGCCGTTCGACGAGGGCGGCGACGGCCGGGTCTTCCGGCCCCCGTCCCGCCGCTTGCTCGGCCGCCAGCTCGGTGTAGACCGCCGCCTGTTCGGCATTGGCCTGGCGCCAATCGTCCGCGGTCATGCCCGCTCGGCGCCGCTTCGACTCGCGGTAGGCGTCGGTTTCTCCCCACCGCTCCTTGACCTCGGTTTCGTACTTCGCGGGATCGAATCCCTCGAACAAGGTGCTCCTGTCCATGGCTTCTCCTAAAACCCCGGCGTCGAGAACGCCCAGGGCAGTGTCGATGGCTCGGACCATCCGAGCCGTCTGATCGATGCGTTCGAGCAGCTGGCGGCGTTGCTCGGCGAGCGCCGCCCGACGATCGAAACGCGGGTCGTCGAGCGAACGACGAATCTCCTCGAGTGACAGCCCCAACTCGCGTCCCACCAGGATTTGTTGGAGTCGCAACAAGTCGGCATCCGAATACAACCGATAACCCGCGCCGGAACGGCCCGAGGGCCGCAGCAGGCCAATCTCGTCGTAATGATGAAGGGCGCGGACCGAAACGCCGGAAAGCCGCGCCACGTCGCGCACTTGGTAGGTGTGTCGCTCGCTCATGGAGAGAGTCTGGGGCCTCCCGTAACGGGAGAGTCAAGAGGTGCCACCCGATTCGCAGAAAAAAACTCGCGGCTCCGACAGGTGCCACCCGATTCGTCGGATTCGTCGAACTGCCCGGCGGGGCGGTGTCCGAGCTGCTCGCCATCGCCTACCCTGTCTCGAGGGAGGGCCAGCCATGGGAGGAGGTTCGATCATCCTGGTCGTTGCGGCCGTGCTCGTGGGTCTCGCCGGCCTCACCCTCGCTTATGGTGCCGCGAGCTGGCGTCGCAGTTCTCGGCACTGGCTCGATCGACTGGCAGCCGGGCGGCGTCCGAGCCCTCCAGGCTCCGTCGACTTCGCCGCCTTGGGGCAGCTACCGCCGCCGGTGCAGCGTTACTTCCGCGCTGTGCTGCGGGACGGCCAACCGCGGGTCATCGGCGTCGAGATCGAACACCACGGCCAGTTCGACCTCGGGGAGTCCGTGGCCCGCTGGAAGCCCTTCACTTCGCGGCAACGGGTGATCCTCGACCGGCCGGGATTTCTGTGGGACGCCCGCATCGCCCTAGCTCCCGGCGTCGCCGTGCGCGTCCACGACGGTTACGCCGCCGGCGAAGGCCGGCTCCATGCCAGCCTTCTCGGGCTGATCCCGCTGGCCGATCTCGCCGGACCGGGCGAAGTCGCTCGCGGCGAGCTGTTTCGTTTCCTCGCCGAGGCCGCCTGGTACCCGACGGCTCTGCTGCCCGGCCCGTCCGTTCGCTGGCAGGCGGTCGACGCGCAGTCGGCACGCGTGTTCCTCTCGGACGGTGAACTCGAAGTCGACCTGCTCTTCCATTTCGACGCCGCGGGACGCCTCGACACGGTGCGCGCCGAGGCCCGCGGCCGGACGGTGCAGGGCCGCGTCGAGCCGACGCCGTGGTTGGGGCGCTTCTGGAACTACGAAGAGCGCGGAGGCCAACGCATCCCCCTCGACGGCGAGGTGGCCTGGCTCCTGCCCACGGGCGCGCGGCCCTACTGGCGGGGCACGATCCGCAGCATTCACTATGACTTCGCAGCGTGACCCGAGGGCACGGTGCCAGCCGAGTCGGTGCCCGCGGCGCGGTGCCACCCGATTCGTCGGATTCGCCGAACGGCCTTCCCGCCTTGTCCCGGCCCCGGGATCATCGTAATCTCCTCTCGTTTTCCCACCCCAGGAGGTGTTTGTGATCCAGGCCACGCTGCGGGACCGTCTGCGTTATCGCTTCGACAATTTCATGGCCCGAGGCACCGGCGCCTTGCTGCTCGCCCTCGCAATCGCCTCGGCCGTCATGGTGCTCACCATCGCCGGTATCGTGGCCCTCACGCGGGTCGCCCCGGTCGGCGACGACGGCCAACCGCTCAGCTTTCTGTCGTTGGCCTGGATGGGGCTGCTGCGCACCCTCGACACCGGCACCATGGGCGGTGACACCGGCAGCGGCTGGTTCCTCGCGGCGATGCTCGCGGTTACGTTGGGCGGGGTGTTCACCGTCAGCACCTTGATCGGCGTGCTCAACAACGGCCTCGAGAGCAAACTCTCGGCCCTGCGCAAAGGGCGCTCGCGGGTGATCGAAAGCGGCCACACCGTCATCCTCGGGTGGTCCCAGCAGATCTTCCCCATCCTCTCCGAGCTGCTGCTCGCCAACGAAAGCCGCAAGGGAGCGTGCATCCTGATCATGGGCGAAGGCGACAAAGCCGAAATGGAGGACGCCATCGCCGAACGCATCGGCCCGACGGGCAAAACGCGCATCGTCTGCCGCTCCGGGAGCCCCATCGATCTCGCCGACCTGCGGATCGTCAGCCTCCAAACCTCGCGCTCAATCATCGTGCTCTCACCCGAAGGCGACGACCCGGACGCCAGCGTGATCAAGACGCTGCTGGCCATCACCAACGCCCCCGACCGGCGGGCCGCGCTGTACCACGTGGTGGCCGAAATTCGCGACCCCAAGAACGTCGAAGTCGCCCGGATGGTGGGTAAGGACGAGGTGGAACTCCTGCTGGTCGGCGAGCTGATTTCGCGCATCATCGCCCAGACCTGCCGGCAGTCGGGCCTGTCCGTCATCTACACCGAGCTGTTCGACTTCGGCGGCGACGAGATCTACTTTCGGGAGGAACCGGCCCTCACCGGCCGCCCCTTCGGCGACACCCTCGCGGTCTACGAAGACTCCGCGGTGCTGGGCATCGCTCCGCGCTCCGGCAAGCCCCAGCTCAATCCGCCCATGGACCGTCGGCTCGAGCCCGGTGATCGGCTGGTCCTCGTCGCCCAGGACGACGACTCCATCCACCTGTCCAGTCAGTCCCCGACGATCCCCGAAGCGACCCTCCAAGTCGGCACCCTGCCCACCGCGGCCTCCGAACGGACTTTGATCCTCGGTTGGAACTGGCGGGCAGCCAAGATCCTGAGCGAACTCGGCCAATACGTCGCCGCCGGTTCCCATGCCACGGTCGTCACGGAGACGGACGGGGTCGCCGACGAGATCGTTGGCCTAGCGGATCCAGCGCAGATGACGATCGAGCTGATCGCGGGCGACACCGCCGACCGGCGCTTGCTCGACGGGCTCGGCCTCGCGAGCTACGACCACATCATCGTCTTGTCCTACTCGGACGACCTCGACGTCCAGCGCGCCGACGCCAAGACCCTGGTCACGCTCCTCCACCTGCGCGAGATCGGCGAGCGTCTGGGACGCCCCTTCCCGATCGTCAGCGAGATGCTCGACGTGCGCAACCGCGCCCTCGCCGAGGTCACCAAGGCCGACGACTTCATCGTCAGCGAGCGCCTGATCAGCCTGATGTTGGCGCAGATCTCCGAGAACAAAGAGTTGGCCGCCGTGTTCGACGACCTGCTCGACCCCGAGGGCAGCGAGATCTACCTCAAACCCGCGGCCGCCTACGTCCTACCAGGTACGCCGGTGAACTTCTACGCCGTCCTCGAAGCGGCCCGCCGCCGCGGTGAGGTCGCCCTCGGTTACCGTCTCGCGGCGGAAGCCAAGAACGCCGAGGCCGCCTACGGCATCCGGCTCAATCCCAAGAAGTCCGCCCCCGTGACCTTCGGCCCCGAGGACCGCATCGTCGTGCTGGCGGACTCCTGACGGGGTGCCACCCGATTCGTCGAATCGTTTAGGGAGCCAACAGCGCGACGAACCTGCCATCCGCTTCCCGGCCCAGGCGCTCGAGCTCGGAGAGCGCCGCCAGAGCTCCGCGACTGGAATGGAAACGGCCCCGGACATGGCGGCTGAAGCGGTAGCTGAACGAGTGGCCGTCCGCCCCCGGTTCGAACGTCGTCGTCGCGCCTCCCACGGCGTTCGCCGTCACGTGATCCGCGGGGGGATTCTCGACGCGCCAGCCGGCCGGGTACCGAACCCTGACCTCGAGCTGGTCCTGCTCGGGATGGGCCAGAAGGACCGGGGTCTTGCGCTGTGTCGGGTCCTCGCGGATCGGCAACCAGAACCGGTACGGCAACTGCAAGCTCAACCCAACGTCACGGCGCGGTACTTCGGTGGTTCGCCGTCCCCGCGCAACGACCGAAACGGCCCCGGGCTCGACCGCCGGCACCAGCTCCGGATTCAGATCTGGAAAGTCCGGGAACGTCCGCTGCAGCAACTCGGCGAGACTTCGAAGCCGAGCTGCATCCGCCAGGCGGTGCCACGGCTCGGCGCTGTGACCCAGAAAGTCGAGGCGCACCTCGAGAGCCACCTCACCATCTTCAGCGACCACGTAGTCGAGAGTCGCTCGCCGCTCATTGTCGCTGGGCCGCGACTCGGGACCACCGCCGTCGCCGAGGGATCGAAGTCCACCGCTGTGAGAGCTCGGTCGGCGTCCGAAATCGGCGGAAAGTCCTCCTGCGCGGGTGCCGGGAGACCAGCCAGCATGGCCAGGACGAGAACGGCGCCCGCGAGGAGTTTCGCCATGCCTACCCGCCCGCCGTCACCGCCTCGCGCTCCTCCACCACTCGGCCGTCGAACAGGTGGATCTCGCGCTGGGCGTGTTGGGCGTAACGATTGTCGTGGGTGACGGTGCAGATGGTGGCGCCCTCGGCGTGCAGGCTCGCCAGCAGGTCCATGACGGCGGCACTGTTGGTCGAGTCGAGGTTGCCCGTGGGCTCGTCGGCGAGCAGGATCGACGGCTTGCCGACGACCGCCCGGGCCACGGCGACGCGCTGCTGCTGACCGCCCGAGAGCTGCGAGGGGAAGTGCTGCGTGCGGTGGGCCATGCCGACCTTCTCGAGGGCGGCGAGCACCCGCTCCTTGCGCTCGGCAGCCGGCACCCCGCGATAGGTCAGGGGCAGCTCGACGTTCTCGAACACCGACAGATCGCCGATCAGGTTGAACGCCTGGAAGATGAAGCCGATCTCGCGGTTGCGGATGCGCGCGCGGTCCGAGAACGACAGGTTGGCGACTTGCTGGCCGTTCAGCCAGTACTGGCCCCCGGTCGGGGTATCGAGCAGGCCGAGGATCGAGAGCAACGTCGTCTTGCCGCAGCCCGAGGGCCCGGAGATCGACACGTACTCCCCCTTCTGGATTTCGAGGTGAATGCCCGACAGCGCATGGGTCTCCACCTCGTCGGTGAAAAAGACCTTGCTGATTCCGTCCAGGCGCAACAGCGCGGGGGTTTGCGACATGGTCGTCTCTCCTTGATGACTGGCGTTCGCGCGAGCGAGTTTAGATCAGCGTAGGCGCAAAGCGTCGGCATCTTGCCATTGGGAAGTGTCCGACACGATCACCCGGTCACCCACGGCGAGGCCGCTGACGATCTCGATGGTGTCGACCGAGCTGCGGCCGAGTTGGACTTGCACGCGGTTGGCCCGGTCCCCGTCGGCATCGAGCCGGAACAGCCCCACCGTCGAGTTGGGATTACCGAAGCTCGGCCGCGCGAGGTAGACCACGTCGTCGAGCCGTTCGATCTCGATGCGGCCATCCACCGACAGATCGGGGCGCGCACCGGCCGGCAGCGGGCCGTCGAAGGTGACGTCGACCAGCACCGAGCCGTCGCGCACGGCCGGATCGATGCGGGCCAACCGCCCCTTGACTAGGCCGTTCCGGGTATCGATCTCGGCGACCAGGCCGACCGCCAAGTCCTTCGCCTGAGTTTCGGCGATCCGCAGCTCGGCCTTCAGCCGATCCGGATTTGCCACCCGGGCGATCGCTTGCCCCGAGGGAATCCGTTGGCCCACCTCGACGGGCACCTCCTGCAGCACGCCCGCGAGGCCGGCGCGCAAGAACAGATTACCCACCTCTTCCTGACGCAGTTGGTAGACCGCCCGCAGCTGGTCGAGCTCGGCCCGGTTGGCGGCCAGTTGGGCTTCGTGAGACGAACGGGTCTTTTCGATGCGCTGCTTTTCGATCTCCACCCGCTTGGCCAACTGCTCGGCCCGGATGCGCGAGCGTTTGAGATCAAGCTCCGAAATCAGTTTGTCCTGCCACAACGTCTCGTTGGCCTCGAGCTGCAAACGCGCCTCGTTCCAGTCGGCCTCGATGCGCGCGGCCTCGGCGGACTGGTTCAGCACGTCACTCTCGAGACGGACCCGGAGGTTGGTCAAGTCCGCCTCGCCCGCGGCCAGCGCCAGCCGAGCGTCCTCGAGGCGCTGCTCGAGTTCGGGGTTGGTCAATTCGACGATGATCGACTCCGGCGTGACCGTCACGCCGGGACGCAACACGATGCGCTCCACGACGCCCTCTGTGGAGAGCGACAACCAGCGGCTTTCCTCCGGCACCAAAGAGCCCGGGCCGCGGACTTCGCGCAGCATCGGCCCCCGCTTGACCGGTTCGATCCACAAATTCGCCAACTCCGCCGTCGGTGCCGCCGGCTCGAGCTGCATCATCCAGAGGGTCAGGAAGCCGGCCAGAAGAACGCCGCCGCCGGCCATCAGCAGCCGCTGCTTGCGGCGCCGTTCCTTGACTCCCGTTCGTAACACGTCCATGTCGAATCCTCCGCGCCGGCCGCGCAGCAACGCCCGTGCCACGCCCAAGAAGGCCTGTCTTCCCGGTTTTTGGCGCCCTTCCTTTGGTGCACGAACGTCCGAAGCCGGGACGCGGGAATCCCAGAATCGCACGCCAGCGCCTTCCTTGACCAGGGCTTGATAGCGCGCTATCATTACCGACTCTTGGCCCGAAGCACCCGGCTCGCTTCGGCATGAATCCCCCGGAGGCTGACTTGATCGATCCGCTCGCCCGTGAAGCCCAGGACGAAACCATCGACCCCCGTCGCTGGGACCGCTTCGGCGTCGGTTTGTCCGCCCTCTGCATGGTGCACTGCCTGGGTTTGCCGGTCGTGGCCTTGTTGACCCCGGCCTTGGCGTTGCCCGAGAGCCACGCCTTCCACATCGGACTCCTGGCCCTCGTGGCACCGATCGCGCTCATCGCGCTCGCCCTCGGATTTCGCCGTCACCGTGCCTGGGGGCCGGTTTCGATCGGGGCGGTCGGGCTCGGCCTGTTGATTCTGGCGGTTTCGCCCGGCTTGCCGGGGCTCGCGGAGAAGGGGCTGACCCTCCTCGGCGGCCTGTTCCTGGTGACCGCCCATCTACTCAATTCGCGGCTCGCGAGCTGCGGCACGCTGAGCTTTCCCTTCTTCGAGCGGCGCTCCACGTGCCTGGCCGACCGCGCCGCCGACTGAGCCGCGCCCGAAAGATAGCCGATGTGGGTCGAAGCGACGCTGCTGTTCTTGCTGACGACCGAGGCCTCGGCCCTGTCACCCCTTGCTCCGGTGATCCCACAGGAGCCGTTACTCGAAGCGGCGGCTGAAGCTTCCGCCGAACCCGCTCCCGAGCGCCCCGAATCCGCCCTCCTGCGTTTCGCCCTCGCCCATTCGGTGCCCGACACTCCCTACGGAGCAGCCATCTACCGTGCCGCCCGGCGCACTGAGTTGTCGCCTCAACTGATCGCGGCGGTGGTCGAAGTCGAGTCGCGATTCAACGCCAAGGCGCGCTCACGCAAAGGGGCCTGCGGACTGATGCAGCTGCGCCCCTCGACCGCCCTGCGCTTCGGCGTCACCCGGCGGCAGCTCTTTCACGTCGAGCACAACCTCACCGCCGGGGCGAAGTACCTGCGGTGGCTGGCGAACCGTTTCGACGGCGACCTGCCCTTGGTCCTCGCGGCCTACAACGCCGGAGAGGGAGCCGTGAGCCGCTTCGGCGGCGTACCGCCTTACAGCGAAACGCAGAACTACGTCCGCAGGGTCTACCGCGCTCTGGGCCTCGACCTGCCCGCAGGGGTGCCGGGCCTGACCCTCGAAGTCGCCGCCGCGCGCTGACCCGAACCCCCAGCCGCCGTGGCTTGACCCCGGGATCGATAATGACTTATCATTACCGCTCCAACCTTCCTCCTTCCTTCGGGGAGGGCCGACCCGGCCCTCCCCCTTTTTGTTGATGGCCCTGGCAGGGCCCTGCTTGACGGGGTGATCCGGCTGTGGTACGAACTGCCCCAGTCACAGATTCCGCTTAATCCGCTTATTAGGGGTGTGGCCGTTTGCCGTCCACTCCCAGGAGGTGGTGACCATGAGTCCTAGGAACTCGTCGGCCTTTTTGTCGTCTTTGGCGGGCTGCTGGGTGGCCTTCGCGGTATTCCTCGGGGTGAGCGCCGGGGCTCAGGCTCAGACGCCGACCTCCGGGAAGTTCCCACCCAACGCCGAGATCGAGTACGAACGCTCGGTCATCCGTTTCCCGATCCTCCAGTGCGACATCGGCGGGCTGTGCCAGACCTGCCATGAACTCTACGACTGCGGAGCGCCGGACGGCGCCATCACGTCGGGTTCGGCGCAGAGCACAGAGAGGAAGAAGCCACGGATCGAGATGGTCGAGCTCACCGCTTACATGAAGCTGGTGCGCGACGTCCCGCAGCGTAACGCCCTCGGTTATCGCCAGTTCGAGTTCCTCATCGAGGAGTGGGAGCTTTTCGGCTACAGCGAAATGCTGGGCGGCTGGCTCTCCTTCTCCGCCTCCCATGACGTCATCCAGCCCAACAGCCTCGCGTTGGCGCTGCAGAAGACCTCCGATTTTCCAGCGCTCATCGTTTACAGCGCGATCTACGACATCTATCTCGACGACGTCAAGCTGGTGTCGAACCGCGCTGGAACCGCCATGGGCCGCGGTGTGGTCGAGATTCCGCCGCGCAACGTGACCGTGGCCTTCACCAAGCCCCAACAGGTGCTCATCGGCAGCGGCGATCCGACCGAGGAGTTCTGCTGCGGCACCTGTGAAGACATGCAGACGATCACTCGCGAGGAGTTCGAGGCTGGCCTAGCCGAGGCGCGCGCGGTGCGCATGGCCAAGAAATCGAACAGCGATCCGGCGGCGCGCGCGGCTTTGACCGGCGGCCCGGCACCCAGCGCGGCGCCTGCCGCCCCGGTGAAGGCTCCGGGCACCGACGGCCACCCATGAGCCGGATGCGCCGGCAAAGTGCGCTGGCGGCCGGTCTGGCCGTCGGCGCCCTCTGCGGTCTGCTCGGGCTGGCGCCGCTGTTCGCACAGGGTCTGCCCTCGGATGCCGCGGCGCTCGAATGGCTCGCCGGGCGCTGGGTTGGGACAGTCGAGGGAGCCGGCGGGGTCACCCGCTTCGAGGCGCACTACACGAACGCTCAGGGTGGGGTCGTGTTGGGCGTGAGCAAATCGTTCGGCGCCGGCGACCGGCTGCTGTGGTTCGAATTCGAGCGCTTCGAGGTGCGCGAGGGCGTGCTTTCGGTGACGCCCTACCCCAACGGCAGGCCGAGCGTCACCTTCAAACTCAAGAGTTATGACGCCGAAGCGAAGAAGGCCGTCTTCGCCAACCCCGAGCACGATTTCCCGACGGAGATCTCGTACCAACGAGTCGCCGACGACCGGGTTCAGTTGCTGGTCTCGGGGCCGACCAAAGCCGGCGGGTCGTCGGTGATGGTGTTCAATCTTTCGCGCCAGCCGTAGCGGTTCCGGCCGGTTGCAGCACGCAGCCGGCCGGGTCGCCGAGGCGATTCGAGCCTGCCGCATCGAGCGTGCCTAAACAATCGGGGCCATTGGGCGCCTGGTTGCCGGTGAGCACGCTGCCGCCAATCCTGACCTTCCCGCTCGAATTACACAGCCCGCCGCCCTGGGCAGCGCGGTTTTCGGTGATCCGACCGTTCTCGATCACCAGCTCACCGCTATTGCGGATGCCGCCGCCGAACGTGCGGGCGGTGTTGCCGCTCACCGTGGTGTCGATCATCCGCAGCTCGCCGTTGGTCCAGATCCCGCCGCCGTCGTCGCCGACGACATTGTCGCGGACCTCGCTCGATTCGAGGAGGACGATCCCGGGGCCACGCACCGCTTCGCTGTAGATCCCGCCGCCGCCGCTGCCCCAGTGGTCACCACGGTTGCCGTTGATCTTGCACCAGCGCACCGTGAGGGTGCCGTTGTTCGAGATCCCGCCGCCGTCGTCGCCGGTCCGGTTGTCGACCACGGCGCAGCGCTCGAGGGTGAGCTCACCGAGGTTCCAGACCCCGCCGCCGTCGCGCTCGTGCTCCCGGCGGCTGTCGCCGCCACGGATCGTGAGGTCGCGTACGACGACCTTGGCCTCTGCGTCGACCTGGAGGACGCGGCCGGCGCCGCCGCCGTCGAGGATCGTTTGATCCTGGCCCTTGCCCGCGAGCGTCACGTCCTGAGCCAGGGTGACCCGGACCGTGTGGCTGCCGGCCGAGAGTGTGACCATTCCGCCGGGCGCGATCCATTCCAGAGCGGCGGCGAGGGAGCAAAACGAGGGTGGGCGGGCGTCGTCGCAGCCTTCTCGGCCGGCGGCCTCGACGCTCACGGTCTCGAGCCGCTCGTAGGCGCCGAGATCGCAGGCGCCCGGCGGGCGGGGTACCCCGCGCTGGTCGACGGGCGTACAGCGGGTCGCCGAACCGGCGTCGATCGCCGCACTGCCGGCGCCGATGGCATGCACACGGGTGTGCCCGTCCCGGCTGTTCAGCGGTGCCAACCGCGGCTCCCGGCCGGCGATCACCGCACCCTCGCCGCTCGTCGTGCAGTTCACGAGCTGGCCGATCAGATTGCGTCCGGCGAGCTCGATCCGGCCCCAGCAATCGGCGCCCGCGGGGGCGTCATTGCCGGCGACCAGGCTGTTGGCGAGCTCGAGCGCGCCGAGGTTGTGGACTCCGCCGCCCTGGCGGTGCGCTCGGTTGCCGGTCACGGTGACGTGCACGAGCGTGAGCCGCCCGTTGTTGCGCAGGCCACCGCCTTCTTCTTCGGCCACATTGGCGCTCAAGGTCGAGTCGGTGATCACCATCTCGGCCTCGTTCCACACCCCACCCGCCTGCGTCGTGGCGCGGTTGGCGACCACGGCGCTGCCCTGCAGACGCAGCCGGCCCGGGCCGAGATCCTCGGTGTGGAAGATCGCCCCGCCGGTCGCACCCCAGGCGCTGGCGGCGTTGTCTTGGAACAGGCTGTGTTCGATCTCCGCCTCGCCGTCGTTGCGCAACCCGCCGCCGTCGCCGCCCGCGGTGTTGCCGACGAGCGTCGCCCGCACGAGCCGCAGCGTGCCGCGATTCCAGATCGCGCCGCCGTCGCGCTCGCCCTTGAGTCCCTCGGTGTTGCCGCCGCGCAGGGTCAGGTCGTGCAGTTCGAGGCGGCCCTCGGGGTCGACGAAGAAGAACCGGAAGCGCGGAGTTTCGGCGCCGCGGTCGCGCACGAGCGTGGCGCCATTGCCGTGAATCACCACCTCGCCGCGGATGCGCGGCAGGGCGTTGGCGCCAATCTCCCAGCTATCGAAGTTGTCGACCGCTGCGAACGAGTGAGTGCCGCCGCCCACCAGCTCGATCGTGTCGGCTCCGGGGGCCGCCTCGGCCGCGCGTATCGCCGCCTGGAGGGTGCAAAACGTCCTGCCTGGCTCGTCGCGACACTCGCCGCGTTGCGGAGCGACCTCGAAGACGGCTCCCGCCACCGGCCGGGCGACGCACAGCGCCACCGCCAAACCCAGGATCTCAAGGGTTTTGCGCTGTCGGTTCATAGACATAGACCATCCCCGCTGCGGTCATCTCGCTGCCCCCGCGCAGCGCACCCACGACGAGGGTGTCGCCCGCAACCGCGGTGGCATTGCCGTATTCCTCGCCCTGGGCGGCATTGGCGGCGGTGAGTTTGGCGCTCTGCACCCAGCCGTTCGGGCCGCGGGTGAAGACGTAGGCCGAGCCCGAGCCGACCCCGGCGTCATCGGTGAAGTGCGCCCCCACCAGGATCGTCTCGCCGTGGATCGCCACGGCGTTGCCGAACCGGTCCGCGGCCTTGGCGTCGCTCGCTTCCAGCCGCGCTTCCTGCCACCAGCCGTTCTCGCCGTGGCGGAAGACGTAGGCGGCGCCGCAGAACTTGCCCGCGGCGCAGTGGCTGCCGTCGGCCCCCGTGACCACGACGTCCCCACTGATCGCCACGGCTTTACCCAACTCGCCGAGATCGGTACCGTCGTCGGCGATCAGCTTGGCCTCCTGGCGCCAGCCGCTCGCAGTGCGGCGGAAGACGTAGGCCGCCCCCGCGACGCGCCCGCGCTCGTCCTCGCCATTGGCTCCGACCACGGCGAGCTCGCCGTCGATGGCGACCGCCATGCCGAACAGATCGAAGACTTCGGCATCGTCGGCGGTGAGCTTCGCTTCCTGGCGCCACTCTTCCGCCGCGCGGCGGAAGACGTAAGCCGCACCAGCCGCCTGGCCGCGCTCGGCATCCCCGTGGGCACCGACGATCGCCACCTCGCCGTCGAGCCCCACCGCCTGGCCGAAGTGCTGCCCCGGCGCGCCGTCCCGGGGCTCCAGCCGGGCCTGCTGGGTCCAGCCGCCGCGGCGGCGCTCGAAGACATAGGCCGCCCCGGCGCGCTCGCCGCGCCGGCTGTCGAGATGGGCGCCGGCGATCAACAGCTCACCGCTCGTCGTGACGGCGTTGCCGAACCGTGCCAGTTCGACGGCATCGCCGGCGTGCAGCTTGGCCTCCTCGACCCAGCCCGCTTTCGGCGCGCCCCGCCGACGAAAAACGTAAACCGCGCCCGTTTCGAGCCCGCGGTCGTCGTCGAGGTGGGCGCCGGCCACGAGGGTGTCGCCGTCGATCGCGAGGGAATAACCCAGCTGGTCGAAAGGCTCCTTGTCGCCGGCTTCGAGCCGGGTTTCGGAGTGATTGGGGAGAGAGCCCGAGCCGGTGGGCACGGCGGCCGGAGCCACGGCGACCGCCGGCTCGGCGGGTGTCGGCTCGTGGGCCGGCGGCCGCGCGCAGGCCCAGCTCCAAGCCAGCACCAAGAGCGTCGCGCTCGTCTTTCGCCGCATTTGTACAGCCCTTTCGGGTACCGCGAAACGTACCATGGAAACGCCGCGATGCGAGTCGCAGCGGCGTGGTAGGCTCGCGAACACTCTCGAGAGGAGGTCAGGATGATCCGTCGGTCGATTGTCGCACTGGCCCTGTTGCTCGCGGCGCACGCGCTGCCCGCGGCGTCGCCGTGTGCCGAGCCGATCCGTGTCTGGGGCAAGCCGGGCAGCGGCACGGCGCAGCATCTACACCCCACGGGCATCGCGGTCTACCGCAACCCGATCGGCGTCATCGACGTGGTGATGTCCGACACCCAGAATCACCGCGTGGCGCTCCTGACCGGTGAGGGTTTCTTTCTCGACAAGTGGGGCAAGCCCGGCAACTCGCAGAGCCAGCTGCGGCTGCCGATGGGCCTCGCGATCACCCAGCAGGGCAAGGTGCTGATCGCCGATTCGGGCAACCAACGCATCCAGGTCGCAACCGGCTGGGCGGACGACCTCAACGAGTTGATCGGCGAGACCGAGGCGAGCCTGGGCGGTGACAGCGGGCTCGGCGAGCCGAGCGACGTGGCGGTCGGCCCCGACGGACGGATCTACGTCGTCGACGCCGCCAAACGGCTCATCGTGGTCCTCGACTCCGCGGGCCGGAAGATCGCCGACTGGAACGGCGCGAGCAAGGACGGCCGACCGTTCGCCGGGCCGACTGCCATCGAGGTCTCGCCGACGGGCCGGATTTTCGTCACCGACACCTACGCCGACCGGGTGGTCGAGCTCGACGCCCAGGGGCGCTTCCGCGCCGCCTGGGGCGAGAACGGCGAAGGCGACGGCCAGTTGCGCCGGCCCCACGGGCTGGCCCTCGACCTTAAGGGCAACCTCTACGTGGTCGATTCGCACAACCACCGCGTGCAGGTCTTCGACCTCGAGGGCCGTTTCAAGGGCTCGTTCGGGAGCAAGGGGAGCGACTTCGGCCAGCTCCTCTACCCCCACGGCATCGCGCTCGACGATCAAGATCGCGTCTATGTGACCGACGCCGGTAACCACCGCGTTCAGGTCTTCGAGTCGCGGTGCGCGGCGACGACTCCCTGATCCTCCGTTGGCCCGCGGCGCTCGCCTCGGCGGCGCTCGCGCGGCCGTACCGAGCGCTGGCTTGGCTGGCGGCGGTAACCCTCGCCGCGGCACCCGGTCTGCTGCGGCTCGAATTGCGAATGGACGGGCGCTCGCTGGTGCCGCCGAGCGACCCTGCCGTGCGTTTCGACGCCGAGGTGCGCGAGCACTTCGGCCTGCGCGACGTGCTGCTCGCGGTGGTGGTGAGCGACCATCCCGACGGAGTCTTGAGGCCCGAGTCACTGCGCCACCTCACTGAGTTGGCCCGTGGGATCGAGCAGATCGAGGGGGTCGGCCGGCGGTACGTCCAGAGCCTGGTGACCGCGACCCGCGAGCGACGCACCAAAAACCGCGACGAGACCTTCTCGACATTCCTCGATCCCTTCCCCGATGATCCCGAGACGCTCGGCTGGCTGCGCGCGGACCTTGACCGGCCCTCGGCCCAGGTGCTCGGCGGAACGCTGGTCGCCCACGATCGCCGCGCTGCCGCGGTGGTCGTCGGAGTCCCCGAGGGCGACCGCCAGAGTGTCGTCGAGCAAGTCGCCGCCGTGGCCCGGAACCTGGCGCTTGCGCCCTCCGAGCGCGTGCTGGTGGTCGGCGCGCCGGTGGCCGAGGTCTGGCTCGGGCGCCACGTGCTCGAGGACCTGGCACGGCTCCTCCCGTTGTGTTTTGGCGGGCTCGCCGCGGTGATCTGGCTCGCCTGCCGGCGTCTCTGGGGGGTGGCGCTGGCGCTCGGAGAGGTTGGAGGGTGTTTGGTCTTCACCTTTGGCGTGATGGGTTGGCTCGGGGTGCCGGTCTACCTCACCACCGCCATGCTGCCGGTGATCCTCACCGCCACCGGGCTCACCGACGAGCTGCACTTCTTCTTCAGTTTCCAGCAGGAGCTTGCCACTGCCCCCGACCGCACCGCGGCGCTGCGCCGCACACTCACGCGCTTGATGCGGCCGATGGTCTTGACCGCCCTGACCACCGCCCTCGGCTTCCTCTCGTTTCTCGGTTCGCAGGTGCCGGCGGTGCGCTGGTTCGGGGTGTTCGCCGCCGTCGGCGTGCTCTATTGCCTGGTGTGGTCGCGGATCGTCACCCCCGCGGTGCTGATGCTCCTGCCCGAACGTTGGTTGGGCCGCCCGGTGCCGACCGTGTCCGGCTCCGGCAGGTGGCTGGCCCGTGGCGCCGACGTGCTCTTGGGGCGTCGCCGTTGGGTCTTGGCGGTGATCGTATTGGTGAGCGTGATCGCGTTGTTGGGAACGTCGAAGGTCGAGGTCCAGGACAGCTGGATCGGAGGCTTTGCACCCGGTAGCCCGTTTCGGCGAGCGACCGAGGAAGTCGATGCGCGTCTCGCCGGTACCCACGTGCTGCTCGCCCATCTGGCTCTCGACCCGGCTCCCGGACAGACACTGCTCGATCCGCGGCGGGTCGAGGCGCTCGGTCGGCTCGAGACCGAGATCGCGCGCCTGCCGGGAGTCGGCGGGGTGCTCGGGTTGCCCGCCTATTTACGCTCGATGGCCTATTTTTGGCGCTTCAACGACCCCCAGACCGGCCGGGTCTTGCCCGAGAACGAGCGCGATCTGGTCCGGCTGGTGCGCCGGCTCGATCTCAGCCTGGGTGTCGGTCGACGCCGCGAAATCGTCGACGACGAGCTTCGCCGGACGGTGGTGATGATCTTTCTCAAGGACGCCAACTACCGCGACACCGCGCAGGTCATGACGGCCGTGCGCGGCGCTGCCGGCCGGCTGACCGCGCCGCTCGGGATGCGGCTCGATTTCGCCGGTGACCTCGCGGTGAGCCAAGCGATGATCCCCGCGATCGTCCGCACCCAGGTTGTCTCGCTGGTGCTGGCGCTCCTCGGCGCCTGGCTGGTCTCCTCCTGGCTGCACCGTTCGGTCGCCGTCGGGCTGCTCACCCTGCTGCCGGCGAGCCTGGCCTCGCTGTGGGTGTTCGGCGGAATGGGCTGGCTCGGCGTGCCACTCGGGGTGGCGACGTCGATGTATTGCGCCATCACGCTCGGGATCGGAGTGGACTTTGCCATCCACTTCCTCGAGCGCTGGCGCACCGCGGCGGGAACGGCCCGCGAGCGGGTCCTGACCACGCTCGCGACGACCGGCTCGGCGATCGTCGCCGACACCGCGGCAGTCACCTTTGGATTCGGAGTCTTGGTGCTATCTCAGGTTCCCGCCAATGCCGCTCTCGGATTGCTGGTGGCGCTGGCGCTCGTCGCGAGTTGCGGCCTGACACTGCTCGGGCTGGGGGCGGCGTTGGGGCTGGGGTCGAAGGCCCGGAAGCTCGGTGGGATCGGGTAGACTGTCACCCACGATGCAACGAAAGACGCAGCAACGGCAGGCCATTCAGCGCGCCCTCGAGACCGCCGCTCGCCCGCTGTCTCCCCAGGAGATCCTCGACGCTGCCGGCTCGGCTGCCCCGGGGCTCGGCATCGCCACGGTGTATCGAACGATTCGTGGTTTCCTCGATGAAGGGCGCCTCCATGCGGTCGAGCTGCCCGGCGCTCCCGCGCGCTACGAGTTGGCCGGAAAGCACCACCACCACCACTTCCACTGCCGCCAGTGCGACGGGGTGTTCGAGATCGAACACTGCCCGGGCAACTTCGCCGACCTCGCCCCCTCGGGCTTCCTGGCCGAGCGCCACGAGATCATCCTGTACGGGCTTTGCCGTTCCTGCGTGGCGCTGGGTTAGGGATCGCCCTCAATCGGCGGCAGGTCTCGAAGCCCGCAACCGTTCGAGAGTCCGCCGAACTTCCTCCGCATCCTCGGTCGTCAACCGGAGCACCATCCCGGGCCGCGCCGAGTTCGTGGCTCGCTCGCCAGCCAGAACGAGGGTCTCGCGAACCTCCTTCGGCCCCTCCAGAAGGATCGTCAACGAGGTGCCACCCGATTCGTCAGAACCGGTCTCGAGCTGGCTCGCGCCGGCGGCGGTGATCGCCGCCAGGAAGTCCGAAACCTCGGTGTAGGAGACCTTTTCCGCCCCGCGGGTCCAGTCGACACCGGCTCGTTCGAGCCTTAGAGAACCGCCAGCGTCTTTCACCTCGACGGCCTGGATGTCGTAACTGGCGAGCGAGGTCCAAGCCCGCGACCTCCACCGCTCGGCCGGCAGAGCCAGTGTCGTCGGCAGCCGCGTGATCAGATTCGCGAGGTCGATGTCGGATCCCGAACTCGCTCGCACGCGGACGGGAGCGCCGTCGCCCGGGCCGGTGGCGGCACCGAGCTCGAGGCGGTAAGGCGAGGTGCCGTCGCTGAATGTCAGGTCCACGCTCGCGGCAGGAGCAAAGGCCTCCTCCGCAGCGGCGAAACCGCTCGCCGAGGCGGCCGTCAGCTCGCCCAGGAGCCCTTCCACCAGGTCCCGTTCCGCCTGGTCTTGGAAAGGTTCGAGGACTTGGAAGCTCTCACCTCGACGAGCCAGCACGACCGGTGTGCCACCGCTCGGCGGCGTGATTCTCACCTGCGCGATGGCGCTCCGCTCGCCCGGAAACAAACGCCGATCCCGCCAGGCGTCGGCGTCGCGCTCGAGCTCGGAGACGAAGGACCCGGAGGTCACGACGAACGATCCGGGCTGACTGCCGAGACCGATCAGCACTTCACCCGAGCCGGGAACCGCGGCTCCCACCAGCAGCGTCTCGGAGCCCTGGGCCGTGCGCCAGGTGAGTCGAAAGCGGGGGTCGTCGAGGCCGACGTCGGAGGCGGGGGCGTCGGTGATCGTCCGCTGGCGTTCGAGCTCGGTCAGGGCCCGCAACAGACCGTCCACGGCCAGGGCGTCCGCTCGGTGCGCCCGCGGCTCGGTGAGTCGCCAGCGCGCGCCTTCAGCGGGCAGCGCCTGTCGCTCGAGGCGCAGGGTCGGTCGGTTGGGACGCTCGATTCGAAGTTCGAGCACTTCCTCCGAAGACACATCGACCAGCTTCCGGCGAGCCACCGAGCGTTCCTCCGGCGAGGGCTGACGGCGTTCGTAGAACCAGACGAAGGCCCCGAGGGCGGCCACGATGACGGCCAGGACGGCCACGGATCGAGTCTTCACGAGGTCTTCCTCCGCCGCCACCAAACGCCCACACCGGCGGCTACCGCCAAGCCGGGCAGCCCGACGAGCGCGATTAGGATGGCGGCCTGTTGCTCGGCCCGAGTCATCGACAACCGAACCTGCTCCGGTTTCTTGACCGGAATGCCCAAAAGAGTTTCCCGCTCGACCAGAGAGTTCACCAAGTTACCGGCCAGGATGGCGTTGGCCGGCCCGGCCGCGAGCAGGGGCTCGGTGACGAAGTCCGAGTCGCCGACGGCCACCAGGCGGAATCCCGTCTCGGGACCGTGCTCGTGCTCCCCCGAGGCTTCCTCGGCATCCTGATCGTGATCGTGACCCGCCGGCTCGATGGCGACGGCCAAGGCCAGGGGGCCGCGCGGATCTCCGGTTTCCGGACCCGTGGCCGGTGGACCTTCGAATCGCGTCAGCCCCCAGGCACTGGCCGAGGTCCGCAGGAGCTCCGTTGCCTGATAATCGGGTGGCACCTCTCCGACCCTCAGCGACCGCGCCCCCCGCAGCAGGAGCGCCGCGTTCGAACCGGTGAGCGAGCGCGTCGTGGGGTGCGGCTGGTAGTCGGCAGCGAAGAACGTCTCACCACCGAAACCGGGATAGGCGAGGCTGGGATCGACCACGACGTCGTTGCCGACGACGACCCCGTATTCTGCGAGCCAGGCCTCGAGACCGATGGGAACGATCCCGCCGGAGACCCCGCGCGGGCCAAAGGTGGGATCGAGCAAAACCAGCAGCCGGCCACCGCTCGTCAAATACGCGGAGAGAACCTCGAGCTCGGGCGCCACGAAGGCCGTCTTCGGCCCCGCAATCACCACGAGATCCGTGCCTTCGGGGACGGCCTTCGAGCCGAGGCTGGCCCACTCCTGGAACTCCACGTTGTCGCGCCCGATGAGGTCCTGGAAGGCCTTGAGCCCAGCCGCCGAGAGGTCATCCAGGGCCAGCTCCCCGTGCCCGGCGGTCAAGACGATCCTCGGCTTTCTGCCCTGGGACAGGGCCACCAAGGCACTCGTGAAGCGCTCCTCTCCAAGAAAGGCGGCGATCTCCGGTTCTTGGCCGAGCTGCACGCTCTCGAAGTCCAATTCCGCCAGGGATTCTGCGGTGATCACCCGGCGATCCCCCCCGAGCTCGAAGACCACCGCGGCATCCGCGGCGTCCAGCTGCTCGCTCAACCGTTGAGCTTCGACCGGGTTGCGCTGCGGATCGAGCCAACGCACCGTGATCTTGTCCGACGCCGCCGCGTAGCGGTCGAGTAACTCCTTCGTCGGCTCGTAAAGGCGGGAGCCGGGCGTCAGGAGCGCCGTCACCGTGACGTCCTGCTCGAGGGCACCGAGGAGGTTCTCCGTTTGCTCGGACAGCGAGAACAGCCGAGTGCTCGTCCAGTCCCCACGGACGTGGTAGCGGAAACCTAGGTAGTTGACGAGCAGGAGGAGTCCGAGGGCGAGCACCACGCTGGTCGACAGCAGGGTGCCTTCGCGGGCGAAGCGGGAAAACGGCGGGCGGGAGGGCGGCGGAGAGGGCTCGGAAGTCATGACATCACCGCCACTTCTTGGCCTCGAGGGCCCGGGTGGTCAAAAAGAGGAAGAAGACGGTCGTCGACAGGATGAAGACCAGGCGCCGGGAGTCGACGATGCCGCGCGAGAAGTCGGCCATGAGCTGGGTCAGCGACAGGTGACCGAACACCTCCTTGGCCCAGCTCGCCTGCACCAGAAACTCGACCAGCGACAGTCCGAACAAGGTAAGCGACAAGGCAAAGCCGACCACCGCCGCCACGATCTGGTTGGCGGTCATCGCCGACGCGAAGACACCGATCGCGAGCAGCAAGGCACCGAGCAGAAAGATCCCGAGATAACCCGCGGCCACGACACCCCCGTCGACCGGCGTCTTGCGCGCCACGAGTGCTACGTAGACCCCCGTCGGCAGCCACGTTACGACGAAGAAAGCCAACGCCGCCAGATACTTACCGAGGACCACCTGAGTCTCCGTCACGGGCGCCGTCATCAACAGCTCGAGCGAGCCGCTGCGGCGTTCCTCGGCCAAGGTGCGCATCGTCAGGACCGGAGTCGCGAAGAGCAACACGAGCCAGAAGAACAACGTGCCGCCGAAGAACAGGTCGAGTGGCCTCCCCGGGGGCGCCATGGGATCGTTCAGGAAAGCGACGATCAACGAGAACACGCCGCCGTTGACTACCAGCAGGAAGAACAGAACCACGTAGGCCAGGGGCGATAGGAAGTAGGCCCGCAGCTCGCGTTCGAAGGTGGCGGACAGGCCGTTCATGAGGGGAGTTCCTCCGTAAGACGCCCGGCTTTCGTCGATTCTGACGAATCGGGTGGCACCTCGTCAACGTCGTGGGTGGTGAGGCGCAAGAAGGTCTCCTCGAGGGTCGCGCGCTCTTCGGTCATCCCGAGCAACACCCAGCCGTGAGCCACGACCGCCCGGAAGACCGCTTCGCGAAGATCTTCACCGGGAACGGCTTCGATTTGCAGGGCCTCGCCCGCGGCGGTCGGATGGAGGCGCACCTCGGCGACGCCGGGCAAGCCCGCCAGCGCCTCACGAGCCCCCTCCGCACCTGCCTTGAGAGACAACGACAACAGCTGACGGCCCTGCGCCCGAGCGCGTAGTTCGGCCGGCGTGCCTTCCCCGACGATCCGCCCGCGATCGATGATCAAGACCCGATCACAAAGGAGCTCGACTTCCGGCAGGATATGACTCGACAGCACCAGGGTGCGCTTCCTGCCAAGATCGCGAATCAGATCCCGAATCGCCACGATCTGTTTGGGATCGAGCCCGACCGTCGGCTCGTCGAGCACCAGCACCTGCGGCCGATGGAGGATCGCTTGGGCCAGGCCGACCCGCTGGCGATACCCCTTCGACAGAGTCCGAATGGTCTGGTGGCGTACGTCCGAAAGCAGACAGCTCTCCATCGCCTCGGCGATCGCTTGGCGAGCCTCGGAGCTTGCGAGGCCATGGAGCCGCGCGCGATAGGCCAGATACTCGACCACCCGCATTTCAGGGTAAAGGGCCACGTTTTCAGGAAGATAGCCCAGCTGGCGGCGCGCCTTCCGGGGCTCCAACTCGAGGTCGACACCTCCGATCGTGACTCGTCCGGCGGTCGGCGGTAGAAACCCCGTCATCATCCGAATCGTGGTGGTCTTTCCTGCGCCGTTCGGACCCAGAATGCCGACGATCTCCCCATCTCCCACAGAAAAAGAAATCCCCCCGACGGCCACCTTCGGTCCAAACCGGCGAATGAGCCCCTGCGCTTCGATCATCGTCTTTCCGTACTCCCACGCTACCGAGTCAGCTTCCGGCCGCGCCTAGCAAGAGCAGTGCCCGAGACGCCGGCGCTGATCCGGGTGCAGACTAGCGGGTGCCCCGCCAGGTGAGGTGTCGAAAGGTCAATCCTCGCGGCCAAATTGGCAGGGCACACGAGGTGCCACCCGATTCGCAAGACGCTATCCGGTGACTTCGTAGTATCCTTGCTTCTCGGCAAGCTGCACCAAAAATCTTCCCCCTACCTGACAGATCGAGCCCTCTCTTCTTCGTCCTCAACGGACATGAGAGAACTACGCTTTTTTCCGTTCCGGACCCTCGTCGAAGTCACCTGCCAGACGTTCCAAAGCCGGTTTCTCCTGAAACCAACGCCCGAGATCTGCGACCTCATCCTCGGCGTCCTGGGGCGCGCACAGAGGCGGTACGGCGTCGAGATCCACGCCTTGGCCTTCCTCTCCAATCACTACCACCTTCTCCTGACCATCCGAGACGGGCTACAGCTTTCCGGCTTCATGGGGTATGTCAACTCGAACATTGCGCGTGAAGTGGGGCGAGTGATCGGCTGGGAAGACAAATTCTGGAGCGGCAGGTACAAAGCGGTCGCCGTTTCCGACGAGGAGGAAGCCCAAGTGCACCGCCTTCGTTACCTGCTGGCGCAGGGTACGAAGGAACTGCTGGTGCAAAGCCCGTTCGACTGGCCTGGGATTCACTGTGCCCATGCTCTCGTCCACGGCGCACCCATCGAGGGCACTTGGTACGACCGGACGCTCGAGTACACCGCCCGTCGGGTCAAGAAATCCACTCCCAAGCAGTTTGCTACCCGGGAGGTCGTCACCCTGACACCCCTCCCCTGCTGGGGTACCGCGCCGACCGAGCAGGTTCGGCAGGAAATTCGGGCGTTGATCGCCGAGATCGAACGCGAGGCGGCCGAGGAACGTCGGCTCTCTCGGCAGCCGGTTCTCGGAGCGGCGGCGATCCGCGCGCAACACCCCCATCATCGTCCCGCCCACCGAGACCGGACTCCGGGCCCCCTCATCCACGCGGCTAGTCGCCAGGTCCGTGACCATTTCATCGCCGTCTACAGCGACTTCGTCGCCTGTTACCGGGCAGCCGCGGAGGACCTACGCGCCGGCTGCCGCACTGTCACCTTCTCCGCGGGATGCTTCGCCCCGGCACTCGGCTGGATCGCGTCACACGCGCCTGCAGGTTCAGGTTAAAAGCGAGATACCCAGCCAGGCGCGACGTTTCAACCACGGGCTTGGCCGGTAGCGCGGATCGCCGTAGAAGGCTGACATGCGTTCCAGGATCTGAAGGACTCGCCCAGGCCCCAACTCGTCGCCCCAGGCCAAGGGGCCCTTGGGATACCCGAGCCCGAGGCGAACCGCCGTGTCCAGGTCCCGCGGGGAACACACCCGCTGCTGCACGATGTCGCAACCGAGATTGACCACCATCGCCAAAACCCGTTGGGCGATGAATCCGGGGCTGTCGTGAATCACCGTAACCGGAATTCCGTCGAGAGAGAACAGGTGCTGCGCTGATTCCCGCGCGGTGTCACTGGTCACCGGGGTCACCATCAGCGTTCTCCAGCGCTCGAAGCCATGAAGCGGGTCGATGGCCACCGTGAGCCTCGCGTCCAAACCGAACTGCATGGCGGTGCTGGTGGCATCCGAACCGAGGGGGCAAACCACCGCGAGCACACCCGGAGAGGGTCGATCCCCCACTTCGACAGAGACTCCGAGGCGGCGAACGAGGGCCGAGAGCCGTGCCACGTCCTCGGGTTCGCCGCCGCCGACCCACACCGAGGCAGGAACCTCGCCACCCGCCGCCACCAAATCGGCAGGACTTTGCCGGGTGCCACCCGATTCGTAGGAGTAGAAACCGCGACCGACCTTTCTTCCCAGCAGCCCTGCCGCCAACCTCTGCCGCATGATGACGGAGGGCCGGTACCTCGGCTCCTGGTAGT
Organism: Thermoanaerobaculia bacterium; assembly: GCA_033762835.1. GTDB lineage: Bacteria > Acidobacteriota > Thermoanaerobaculia > Multivoradales > DATKCC01 > JANRLG01. Next base: position 12,520 of record JANRLG010000289.1, on the reverse strand, counting down.
ACTGCTCGTAGATCGACTCCATCACCGGATGAGAGACGTCGAGTGCCGTCAAGTCCAGCAATTCAAACGGCCCGAGCCGAAATTGCGCCGCCTCGCGCAGGACAGCATCCACCTGATGGAACTCCGCGATGCCCTCTCCCACGATGCGCAACGCCTCGGTCGGGTAGGCCCGTCCGGCATGGTTGACCACGAAGCCGGGGGTGTCTTGAGCCCGCACCGCGGCATGACCGGCGCCTTCCACAAGTGCCACCAAGCGATCGAGGATGGTCGCCTCGGTCCGCGCGCCACCGATCACCTCGGCGACCTTCATGAGCGGCACGGGATTGAAGAAGTGCAAACCGGCCACCCGCTCCGGTCGCCGGCAGGCCGCGGCGATCTTCGTGACCGACAACGAAGACGTGTTGGTCGCGAGAATCGCCGTATCGCTCAGCACGGCTTCGAGGTCCTGAAACAGGGCAATCTTGGCCGCGAGATCCTCGACGATCGCTTCAATGACGAGTTCCGCCCCCGCCAAGTCGGCGAGCCCCTCCGTCACGACGAGACGGCCGAAGGTGCCAGCCGATTCGTCGGCACTTAGTTTGCCCTTCTCGACCAACTTGTTCAGCTGCTCGCCGATCGCACTCCGCGCTGCCGCCGCGGCGCCCTCCCGGGCATCGACCAAACGAACCGTCGTGCCCGCTTGAGCCAAGATCTGCGCAATCCCACGCCCCATCACTCCGGTACCGACCACTGCCACATGCCCGAACTCGGCCACTTTCTACTCCTCACTCAGCTCCGGCACCACGGCCGTCACCTCGATTTCGACGAGAGCCGCATCCTCGACCAATCCCGCCACTTCAAACGCCGACATGGCGGGAAAGTTCTTACCCAAAACCTCGCGGTAAACGGCCCCGATCGCAGAACTCTGCGCCAGGTACTCGCGCCGGTCGAGCAGATACCAGGTCATCCGCACGATGTGCTCCGGCCCCGCGCCCGCCTCCGCGAGCACGGCTCGAACGTTCAAGAGCGCCTGCCGCACCTGACCGACGAGCGTCGTTTCAACGAACTCAGCCCGCTCGTTCCAGCCCACCATGCCGGCCACGAACACCTGCCGCCCGCTCACCGCGATGCCGTTGGCGTACCCCTTGGGGCGCGGCCAGCCGGGCGGCTGGAGAATCTGCCGTTCGCTCACGAGACTCCCTCGCCGTACGCCTTCAACAGGTCCTTCGCGATGATCAGCTGCTGGACTTCGGAGGCTCCCTCGTAGATTCGCAGGGCGCGGATCTCCCGGTAGAGCCTCTCGACGGGATGGCCCGAGACGACTCCCAACCCACCGTGCATCTGCACCGCGGCGTCGATGACCCGCTGCGCCGTCTCGGTTGCCGTCCACTTGGCCATGGCCACCTCTGGGGTCGCCTTGCGCCCTTGGTCCACCAGCCAAGCGGCGCGATAGATCAACAGAGCCGCGGCATCGATGCCCGTCGCCATCTCGGCGAGCTTCGCCTGGGTGAGCTGAAAGTCAGCCAGAGTCTGACCGAACATCCGCCGCGTGGTAGCGCGGGCGAGTGCCTCGCCGAGAGCACGCCGAGCGAAACCCAGGGCCGCGGCGGCGACCGAAGTCCGAAAGACATCGAGAGTCGCCATGGCGATCTTGAAACCCTGCCCTGGCGCCCCGATCAACGAATCGGGTGGCACCGCGCAGCCGGTGAAGCGCAGGCGGGCGAGCGGATGGGGAGCGATGACCTCGATCCGCTCGGCGACCTCGAAGTTCAACGAATCGGGTGGCACCACGAACGCCGAGAGGCCGCGGGCGCCGGGAGCCTCCCCGGTGCGCGCGAAGACCACGTAAAAATCCGCGATTCCCCCGTTCGAAATCCACGTCTTCTCCCCTTCGAGCACCCACCCGTCACCCTCTCGCCGCGCCGTGCAGCCGAGAGCTGCCACGTCCGATCCCGCCTCGGGCTCCGACAAAGCGAACGCCGCGATCGCCTCCCCCCGCGCCACCCTCGGCAGCCACTGAGCCTTCTGCTCCGGGGCACCGAAGAGCGAAATCGCGCCCGAGCCCAGCCCCTGCATGGCGAAAGCGAAGTCCGCGAGGCCAGAGTGGTAAGCGAAGGTCTCGCGCAGCAGGCACAGCGCCCGCACGTCGAACGGCTCCGCCACGCAGTGCGCGAGCCAGCCATCAGCCCCAAGCCGGCGCACCAGCGTTCGACAGGCAGCGTCCACGTCCGCTCCGTGGTCCTCGTCGAGGTGCTCTCGCGACCACGCTTCCGCCGCGGCCGCCAGCTCGCGGTGCCGGGGCTCGAAAAACGGCCACTCGAGGAACGCCGGCATCAATCCCCCTCGAAGGTGGGCTTTTCCTTCGCCACGAAGGCGTGGTAGGCCCGGTGAAAGTCGTTCGTGGCCATACAGATCGCCTGCGCTTGGGCCTCCGCCTCGATCGCCTCGTCGATGCCCATCGTCCACTCTTGGTGGAGCATCTTCTTGGTCATGGCGTTGGCAAAGGTCGGGCCGGCGGCGAGCTGTGCGGCCAGGGCCTGGGCCTCCGCGAGCAACGCCTCGGGCTCGACCAGGCGGTTGAAGAAGCCCCACCGTTCGGCCTCGGCAGCGTCGAGCGAACGGCCGGTGAACAGCAGTTCCGAAGCCCGGCCCTGCCCGACGATCCGCGGCAGGATGGCGCAGGCCCCCATGTCGCAGCCGGCGAGGCCGACGCGGTTGAACAGGAAGGCGACCTTGGCCCGCGGCGTGCCGATCCGGAGGTCCGACGCGATCGCCAGCGGCGCCCCGGCGCCGGCACAGATACCGTCGATGGCCGCCACGATCGGTTGCGGGCACGCCCGCATGCCCTTGATCACGTCGCCCGTCATGCGGGTGAAGGCCAGCAGGCCCGGCATGTCGAGCTCGGTCAAGGGCCCGATGATGTCGTGCACGTCGCCGCCCGAGCAGAAGTTGCCGCCGTCCCCCGTGAGCACGATAGCCTGGATGTCGTCGGCCTGTTCGAGGGCCCGAAACAGGTCCCGCAGCTCGGCGTAGGACTCGAAGGTCAGCGGGTTCTTACGCTCCGGACGCGACAAAGTGATCGTGGCGACTTTGCCCGCGACCTCGAAGCGGAAGTGCTCGGCACGATGCCCCGCGAGGGGCCGGCGGCTTCGTGGTAGGTCGTGGCGGCGGCCGGGCAGGTGTCTCATGGCATCGTCTCCTCGCGCAGTTGGAAGCGCTGGAGCTTACCGGTTAACGTGCGCGGCAGGGTCTGCCGGTAGAACACCACGCGGGGGTATTTGTACGGTGCGATGCGCGCCTTGACCCACTCCTGGAGCTCGCGAGTCCGCTCCGGGCCGGCCTCGTGATCCGGCCGCAGCACGACGAACGCGGCCACCACCTGGCCCCGCTCCTCGTCGGGCAGACCCACGACCCCACATTCCGCCACCGCCGGGTGCGCCAGCAGCACGTCTTCGACTTCCGGGCCAGCGATGTTGTAGCCGGCCGAGATGATCATGTCGTCGGTCCGCGCTTGATAGTGGAAGTAGCCGTCCTCGTCGACCTTGTAGGCGTCGCCGGTGAAGTTCCAGCCGTCCTGGACGTACTGCCGCTGACGCGGATCGGCAAGATACCGGCAGCCGGTCGGCCCTTGGACGGCGAGGCGACCCACGGTGCCCGCAGGCACGGGCTCACCGTGCTCGTCGACGACCCGGGCGCGGTACCCGGGAATCGGCTTGCCGGTGGCCCCGGGCCGCACCTCCTCCTCGGTGTGGGCGATGAACATGTGGAGCAGCTCGGTCGAGCCGATGCCGTCGAGGATGGTCAGCCCGGTCTTGGTCTGCCACGCCTCGCGAGTCGGCACCGGCAAGGCCTCGCCGGCGGAAACACATTTCCGCAGGCTCGACAGGTCGTGTTTCGGCGGGATCGCGGCCATCATCCGGTAGAACGTCGGCGCCGTGAAGCACACCGTGGCCTGGTACCGGTCGATCGTTTCGAGCAGCAGCTCCGGCGTCAGCTTCTCCACCAACACCGTGGTCGCGCCGATCGCCAGCGGAAACAAGAGCAGACCGCCGAGGCCGAAGGTGAAGGCCAGGGGCGGAGTACCGCAAAACACATCTTCCGGGGTCGGCCGCAAGACGTGGGGCGGGAAACACCGGCAGGCGGCCAGAAGGTCCCGATGAAAGTGCATCGTGCCTTTGGGTTTGCCCGTCGTCCCCGAGGTGAAGGCGAGGATCGCGACGTCCTCCGCGCTGGTGTCGACGTTCGCGAAGTCCGTCGGTTTGCCGGCGCAGCGGGCTTCGAGGCTCTCGGGCCCGTCGTGGTGAAAATAAACCACCGAGCGCAGAGCCGGCGCCTCCGGCCGCGCCAGCTCGAGTTCGGCGGCTACGGTGGCGTCGACCAAGGCATGGGAGGCTTGGGAGATCTGGAGGATGGTGGCGAGCTCCCGGGCGCGCAAGAGCGGCATGGTGGCGACCACGATGCCGCCGGCCTTGACGATGCCGAACCACGCCGCCGCCGTGCCGGCGTTGTTGGGACCATGGAGGAGCACGCGGTTGCCGGGCACCAACCCCAGGTCTTCCGTGAGCACGCGGGCGATACGGTTGGCGCGCTCGAGCAGCGCGCGGTAGGTCAACGTCTCGCGCGCCGACCGGATCGCCGGCCGATCACCCCAGCCGCGTTCGAAAACGGCCCGGTCCAGCAGCTCCTCGGCCGCGTTTTGCCGCTCCGGAAACACGAGTTCGGGCAGGTCGAACACGAACTCCGGCCACTCCTCCCGCGGCGGCAGGTGGTCCCGGGCGAAGGTGTCGAGGTGGGCCGAGCTCACTGGATTTCCCCTCCGGAGATCGCGATGGCCTGGGCAGTGATCGACTCGGAGCCGGGCGAAACGAGCCAAAGCACCGTGTTGGCCACCTCTTCCGGAGTCACGAACCGGCCCTGGGGGTTGCCCTTGGTGAGGTCGGCCCGCGCTTCCTCGACCGACCGCCCTGTCTTCTCGACGATCTTGGTCACCGCGAAGTCCAGCATGTCCGTCTCGGTGTAACCCGGGCAGACGGCGTTGACCGTGATGTTCTTCTTGGCGAGTTCGACCCCGAGTGCCCGGGTCAGGCCGATGACGCCGTGTTTCGCCGCGCAGTAGGCGGTGATGTACGGCGCGCCGGCGAGCCCGGCGATCGACGAGACGTTGACGATGCGGCCCCAACCCGCGGCCAACAAGTCCGGCAGCAGCTCCCGGATGGTCAGGAAGGTGCCGGTCAGGTTGACCCCGATCATCCGGTCCCACAGCTCGTCCGGGGTGCGGTGCAGCGGCGCACTCTCGGCCTGCCCGGCATTCGCCACGAGGATCGTCACCGGCCCGAACGCCGCTCGCGCGGCCTCCGCGGCCCGACGGATCGACGCCGCGTCCGTCACTTCGACGACTTCCCCTCGGCAAGCCCCCCGCGCCCCCAACCGCTCCGCCGTCGCCGCCACCGCCTCGGCGTTCCGCCCGGTGATCGTCACCCGCGCCCCGGCCTCGAGCAACGCCCCCGCCACCACCTCGCCAATGCCCCGGCTACCGCCGGTCACGAAGGCATGTCGGCCGTCCAGAGAAGAAACGTTCGTCCTCACCATGGTTCTCCTCGCAGGAAGTTAGGAGGCGAAACGGTATCGCATCTGGCCGCGGGTACGGGCTTTTCGGCGGGCAAACGAATCGGGTGGCACCGCGCACGGCCCTCGAAAAACGGGCCGGCACGACGATCGGCCGCAACGCCGTTTCACTCGCCCGGGTACCGTCGCACCTCGTACCGCAGCTCGACCAAACCGTTCTTGTAGGCCTTGACCTCGGCGAGATGGAGCGGGATGTCCCGATCGTGCTGCCCGAAGAACGGAATCCCATCACCGATCAAGACCGGCAGGATCGAATAACTCACCTCGTCGGCCAGCCCGAGACGAAGGCACTCGGCGGCCACGGCACCGCCTCCGGCGAACCAGATGTTGCGGAACCTCGGGCGAAGCCGCTCGTTGACGAGCCGAGCGAGATCCCCGGAGTAGAACTCGACGGTCTCCCGAGTTCGTGGCAGCTCGCGGCTCGTCAGCACGAAGGTCGGCTTGTCCCCGTAGACCCATCCGAGCCCCTGGGCCTCGAATCGAAGCGCGGTCTCGTAGGTCCGCGACCCCATGACGTAGCAGTCGATCGCCTGGAGGAAGGCCTCGACGAAGCCAGGCTCCAGGGTGACCCCGTTCGGGAATTCGTCGGACGTCTCGAGCCAGTCGACACGGCCATCCTTGCGCGCGATGAACCCGTCGAGGCTCGCGGCCATGTGGATCGTCACTCGGGAATCGGCGCTGGCCATCGAGTCCTCCGTTCCACCTACCGCGTCAGCACGACATGCGTCGCCTCGTCCGTGGCCGCGTGTTCCGTGCAGCGGTAACCGAGGCTCACCAGGTCGATCCCGGCGAGCAGGTGCTCGCCGCGGCCGAGCAGCACGGGCGAAATCGCGAGGTGGATCTCGTCGATCAGCCCGGCGGTGAGGTACTGGCGAACGGTGGCGACGCCGCCGCCGAGGCGCACGTCCTTGCCTCCGGCTGCCTGCTTGGCGCGCTCCAGCGCGACTTCGATGCCCTCGGTCACGAAATGGAAGGTCGTGCCGCCCGCCATCGTCAGCGACTCCCGGGCATGGTGGGTGAGCACGAAGACGGGTACGTGGTAGGGCGGGTTGTCGCCCCACCAGCCTTGCCAGCCGTCGTCGGGCCAGGGGCCGCGAGAGGGCGTGAACATATTGCGGCCGAGAATCCAGGCGCCGACGTTTGCGAAGCCGCGGGCCGCGAAGTCGTCGTCGACGCCCTTGCGGCCGGCCTTGTCACCGATCAGCGAGCCGGCAAAGTCGGCGTGCATGCGCTGGAAGGTCGCCGTACCGAACACCCACTGGTGGAGTGCCATGCCACCGACGCCCAGCGGGTGGTCGAGGCTCTGGTCGGGGCCGGCGCCGTAGCCATCGAGCGAGAGGCTGAACGCGTGGACCCGGAGCCTCGACATGGCAGGATTCCTTTCGAACTAGACATTCAGCGCCAACTGCGCCGCCCGTGCCAGGTTCCTCTCGAGCTGGTCCTTGCCACCGAGGTACGGTGACGGCCAGGGCATTTCGTGCCAGCCTTGCCGGGCGGCTTCGTGGAGGGTCCAAGCCGGATCGGCGAGGTGGGGGCGGGCGAGGGCGCACAGGTCGGCGCGGCCGGCGGCGATGATCGTGTTGACGTGGTCGCCTTCGAAGATGTTGCCGACGGCGATCGTGGGGATGCCCACTTCATTACGGATGAGATCGGAAAACGGCACCTGGAACATGCGGCCGTAGACCGGGCGCTCGGCCTTCGAGACCTGGCCGGAGCTGCAGTCGAGCACGTCCACCCCGGCGAGCTTAAACAGCCGGGCGATCTCGCGCGCTTCCTCTGGCGTGTTGCCGCCCGAAACCCAATCGTGGGCCGAAATCCGCACGCTCATGGGCCGCTCGGCGGGCCAAGCGGCACGCATCGCCGTGAAGACCTCGAGTGGGAACCGGCAGCGGTTCTCGAGACTGCCGCCGTAGTCGTCGCGCCGCACGTTGGTGAGCGGGGACAGGAAACTTGACAACAGGTACCCGTGGGCGGCGTGGAGTTCCAGCCAATCGAAATCCGCCCGGGCGGCGCGTTTCGTGGCCGCCACGAAAGCGTCCAGGACGGTTTCCATCTCGGCCCGCGTCATCTCCCGCGGCACCTGGCTCAAGCCATCGAGATACGGCAGCGGTGAGGCCGACAGCAGCGGCCAGTTGCCGTCGGGCAACGGCAGATCGATCCCCTCCCAGCCGATCCGCGTCGAACCCTTGCGCCCCGAGTGGCCGAGTTGCAGGGCGATCTTGGCGCCGCTGAACTGGTGGACGAAGCGGACGATGCGCGCCCAGGCCGCCTCCTGCTCGTCGCTCCACAACCCCGTGCAGGCGGGCGTGATGCGGCCCTCGGGGGTCACGCAGGTCATCTCGGTGACGACCATCGCGGCGCCGCCGAGCGCTCGGCTGCCGAGGTGCACGAGGTGGAAGTCGTTGGGCACGCCGTCGACGGCCGAGTAGGTGGCCATGGGCGACACGATCACGCGGTTCGGCAGGGTCAGCCCGCGCACCGTGAAGGGCGTGAACATCGGCGGCCGCGGGGTGACGCCGGCGCGCGCGGCGAACCAGCGCTCGAACTCGCCGATGTAGCCGGCATCCCGCGCCTGAAGACTCTCGTGGCCCACCCGTTGGCTGCCGGTCAGAAGCGCGTAGGCGAACTGCTCGGGCTCGAGATTCACGTAGCGCTCGATCGACTCGAACCATTCCATGCGGTTGCGGGCCGCGCTCTGCAGGCGCAGGGCCTCGAGCTCGCGGGCGTCCTGGTAGCGGGCGAGCAGCGCGGGCAGCGGCGCGCCGCCTTCGATCAACACCCCCGCGAGCGCCATGGCGTCTTCCATCGCCAGCTTGGTACCGGAGCCGATCGAGAAGTGGGCCGTGTGGGCGGCATCCCCCAACAGCACGACGTTGCCGTGGTGCCAGCGCTCGCACAACACACGCTGGAACTTGAGCCAGATCGCCGCACCACGCAGGTGGGCCGCGTTCGAGATCAGCCGCTCGCCGCTCAGGCGATCGGCGAAGAGCTGCTCACAAAAGCCGGTCGCCTCCTCCTGGGACATCCGATCGAGCCCGGCCCGTTGCCAGTTTTCCTCGGGGGTCTCGACGATGAACGTCGAGCGCTCGTCATCGAAGCGATAGGCGTGGAGGCTGAACCAGCCGGCTGGAGTTTCGCGAAAGTCGAAGGTGAAGGCGTCGAGCTTCTTGTGGGTACCCAGCCAGACGAAGCGGCACTTGCGCACGTCGATGCCGGGCCGGAAGACTTCGGGCCACCGATTGCGCGTAACCGAGTTGACCCCGTCCGCGGCCACCAGTAGATCGTGCTCGGCAGCGAGCACCTCGGGGTCCGCCACCTCCCGACCATGCTCGACCCGCACGCCCAACTCGCGGGCCCGGTTCTCCAGGATCTCGAGCAGCCGCGTCCGGGCGATGCCGCAAAATCCGTGGCCACCGGAGGTGAACTTCTGCCCGCGAAAAAAGACGTCGATGTCGTCCCAATGGCGGAAGCTCGCCGTGATCGCCGCGTGGGTCTCGGGATCGGCGGCTTCGAAACCCGCCATCGTCTTGTCCGAAAACACGACACCCCAGCCGAAGGTGTTGCCCGGCGCATTGCGCTCGAGCACGGTCAAATCCCAATCCGGCCGGGCCTTCTTGGCCAGGATCGAGAAGTAGAGACCCGCGGGACCACCGCCGAGACAGACGATCTTCATGGTCGTTTCCGGCCGCGAATGCTCGCACAGGTCAGGCCCGAAGTGGGGATTGACGAATCGGGTGGCACCGCGTCGGAGTCCGTCAAGAGACCCAGGAAACCGCCTTTCTGGTAATCTTCCCGCCTCATGAAAGCCACCTTCGACCTCTCCGACGATCTCGTTCGGGCCATGAAGATCCGCGCGGCCGAGCAAGGCCGCAAGCTCAAGGATGTCGTCGAGGAGCTGCTGCGCGGCGCCCTGGCCCTGTCGCCACCACCGCACGCCGCGCCTCGCCGAGTCCAGCTCCCCCTCGTGTCTTGCGCCCACGAAGCCCGGGCGGGTTCGGAGCTCACCCCCGAGCGCGTGGCCGAGCTCCTGCTCGGCGAAGAAGCCCGGTATGCCGCCGATCCTCCCTGACACCAACGTTTGGCTGGCACTGGCCCTGTCCGGCCATCACCACCACGCCACGGCCCGGGATTGGCTGGCGACTCTCGACGAACCGGCTTCGGTGTTCTTCTGCCGCGCGACGCAGCAGAGTTTCCTCCGCTTGCTCACCAACGCCGCGGTGCTGGGCGCCTATGGCAATGCGCCGCTGACCAACCGGCAAGCCTGGGCGGTCTATTCGGCGCTGCTCGAGGACGACCGCATCCGCTTCTGGCCGGAGGAGCCAGCGGGCCTCGAAGGCCGCTGGCGAGAACTCGCCGTGCGCGACTCCGCTTCGCCCAAACTCTGGATGGACGCCTACCTCGCCGCCTTCGTCCGCGCCGGGAGGTGCCGTCTGGTCACCACGGATGGGGCTTTTCGGCAGTTCTCGGGCCTCGATGCGCTCGTCCTTCCCGCGGACTGACGAATCTGACGAATCGGGTGGCACCTCGTTCTGCCCCGGGCTTGCCTTCTTTCATCGTTCGGTCATGCTCGCTCCGGTAGCCTGGCTGGAATGAGAACGACGAGTCTCTGGCTGCTGGCCCTGTTGCTCTGCCTGGTTCCCCTTCGATCGGTGCAGGCAGGCTGGGTCGACCGGTTCGATGGCACCTTGCACGACAGCGACGAAGGGCTGGCGACGGTCGTGGCGGGCGGGGCGGTGTATGTCGCCGGTCGCACGACTGAACGCGTCGGGGTGGCGAGCGGCATCCCCCGCGGTTTCGTCGCACGCCACGATGCGGCGACCGGAAGCCGCGTGTGGACCTTGGTGTACGGGGCGTCCGAGGGGGCGGACGTGACGTACTCCTGCCACGCCATCCTGGCGGCACCGGACGGTGACCTACTGGTCGGCTGCTCGCGCGGTTACGGCGCCATCGCCGTCTTGCGGGTGACTCCCGACGGCGTCGTGGTCTGGGTGCGCACCCAATCGGCGTGTCTCTGCCTGCCGAACTTTGGCGCCCTGGCCCTCGACTCGGCGGGCAACGTCTACCTCGCCGGCAAGGGGCCGAGCGGCGCTCTCGTGACGGGCTTCGATGCCGCCGGGGGTGAACTCGGCACTTGGCAGTACCCGATGGCGCTCGAAGACCTCGCGATCGACGGCGATGGGTTCGTGTACCTGGCGGGGTCCTTGCCGGTCCCGAACCTCGCGACCGAAGCCGCGGTGGTCAAACTCGCACCCGGTGGCGGCTTGGTCTGGCAGCGTACGTTTGGTGCGCCGGGGCCCTTCGCCAATGACGGCTTCTCGACCCTGACCCTCTCCGGCGGCCGGCTGCTCGCCAGCGGCGGCTTCGGTTACAACGAAGCCACCGGCTCCGATGCCCTCGTGATCGCCCTCGATCGGGACGGTGGCCTGCTGTGGCAATTCACCCACGATGGCGCCGCGTCGGCCGGCGACGCTTTCCTCGCGGCCCGCGCCGCTGCCGACGGCAGCCTCTACCTGGTCGGATACGAGACGGCGGCGACCGGTGGCCTCGATGCCCTCGTTGTTCGCCTGGACGCCGCGGGCGGGGCGCTCTGGCACCGAACCCTCGCCGGACCGGGGGGTTGGGACGACCTTGCTTGGTCCCTCGCTCTCGCCCCAGGCGGCGGCGTCGCCGTGGCGGGTTTCGAGCGGCTGCTTTCGGGGGATCGGCAATACCTGTACGCACGGTTCGACGCCGGTGGCCAGCTGCTCGATCGCGACTCCTACGGGGGACCGCTCGCGGCCGGCACCGGCGCCTGGTCGGTGGCCGTGGACGCCCTGGGTCACGCCTACCTGACGGGCGGCTCGTTCGGCACCGCGACCGGTTCGGATATCGCCACGGTCCGCTTCGACCACCCAACCGCGATCTTTTCCGAGGGCTTCGAGTCCGGAAATCTCGCGTCCTGGGGCCTGGTGGTGGGGCTGCTCTGAGCGGCTGACGAATCGGGTGGCACCGCGTCGGAACCTGGCGTCGAGGCTCCGATCCCCCTCTGCTACACTCCGCCCCCACTTTCTTCGACGGCGATTCGAGCTGGAGTCCGTCTCCCATGGCGCGGCGTTTCTCGACCAGCGTACCCTTCAGTGAGGGTGGCACGGCCACTCTGTACACGGCCCACGACCTGGTGCTCGGCCGCGCCGTGGTGCTCAAAGTCCCCCATGCCACGGGCAGCGACCAGGTCGAGCGCACGTTCCGGGAAGCGCGGGCGCTCGCCGCCGTCCACCACCCGGGTGTCTGCCAGGTCTACGAGGTGGGCCTCGAAGAAGGCCGTCCATTCATCGCCTTGGAGAAAGTCGAGGGCAGCTCCCTCGGCGAGTTGGCACCCAAAGTCGACCGGCACACGGCCATCGAGCTCGTGGCCGAGGTTGCCGAAGCGGTCCAGGCGATCCACGAGGCCGGGGTCATCCATCGCGACCTCAAACCCGACAACGTCGTCGTGCGGGTGACCACCGACGGCCGGCTCCAGCCCGTGGTGGTCGATTTCGGCCTCGTTCGTTTCACCGGCGACCAGCCCGCGGGCACTAACGCCGGCCTGCCGCTGGGCACTCCGGGGTTCATGGCCCCCGAACTCGTCCTCGGTGACCCCGACCGGATCGACGCCCGGACCGATGTCTACGGCCTCGGAGCGATCCTCTACTTTCTGCTCACCGGGCGCCCGGTCTTCACCGGCGACGCCGCCGCCGAGGTCATGTTCCGCACCCTCCACGAGGAGCCCCGGCCCCCACGCGACTTCGTGCCCGATCTCGCGCCCGCGCTCCAGGCGGTGGTGCTCAAGTGTCTCGACTCCGAACCGGCACGGCGATATGCCACGGCTCGCGAAGTCGCCCTCGACCTGCGCCGCCAGCTCGCCGGCGAGCGCGTGGCCGCGCCGCGCCGCGGCCCG
>JANRLG010000288.1:0-7646 GCA_033762835.1 Thermoanaerobaculia bacterium | reverse complement strand
GGACGCTCACCCAGGGAGATCCGGTTGCGTTCGAGGTGAATGAGGGCCCCAAGGGCCTTCAAGCGCGGAACGTGACTCGCGCTGCCTAAGCCTCGGCAACCTGTTTCCCTTTCCCTGATGACGAAGCCCCGCCGACCGTTGGTCAGCGGGGCCTTTTCTTTGGCCGCCGTTCAGCAGAGGAGGCGGTTTACTTCTTGATCGTCGCCTTGAGGATGCGGATGGGCTCGTTCGGGACGTTGGCCATACCGTTCTTGACCCCGGTGGGCGTCTTCGAGATCTCATCGACCACCGCCATGCCATCGACGACCTGACCGAAGACACAGTAGCCCCACTGCGGGTCCGTCTTGGCCTTGTGGTCGAGACCGACGTTGTCGACCGAGTTGATGAAGAACTGGGACGAGGCGCTGTGCGGGTCCGAGGTGCGCGCCATGGCGATCGTGCCGCGGAGATTCTTGAGCCCGTTGTCGGCCTCGTTCATGATCGTCGCCCGCGTCGCCTTCTGCTCCAACTCCGGCGTGAAGCCGCCGCCCTGGATCATGAACTTGGGAATCACGCGGTGGAAGATCGTGCCGTTGTAGAAGCCGCTTTCGACGTAGGACACGAAGTTGGCGACGGTCTTCGGCGCTTTGGCGGCATCGAGCTCGATCACGATGTTACCCTTGGTCGTTTCGAGGGTGACGCGGGGATTCGTCGGCTTCTTGGCCTCGGGAGCCGGCGCCTGGGCGACGGCCACGCTGGCGGCGAGAGCGAGGGTCAGCAGCGAGAGGGTGAGCTTCATGGTTCCTCCGGAAGGGCAGTTCGCGATGATGGCGCGCGATCCTAGCACGCGGCTTGCCACCCCCTCAGCAGCGGTCGTGGGGGTCGTTCTTGCGGGCGGCGAGTCCCGTCGCATGGGTACGGACAAGGCTGTTCTCCCTTGGCGCGACGGCACTTTGACGAGTTTCGCCCAGGCGCGCTTGGCGGCGGTGTGCCAGCACGTCGTCGTCTGCGATCGCGGTCGCCAGGTCCTTTTTGGCACCCGCTCCGTGCCCGACGGTCCTGGCGCCGGTCCGGCTGCGGGACTGTTGGGGGCGGCCGCGGTGTTTCCCCGCCAGCCCCTTCTGGTGCTCGCCTGTGATCTACCGGGGGTGCCCGCCGCCCTACTCCAAACGCTCTGGGATCACGCCGCCGGGGCCGACCTCGTAGTCCCGGTGTCACCTCGCGGTCCCGAGCCGCTGGTCGGCTTCTACAGCCCCGCGGCGCTGGCGGCGCTGGCGCGGGCGGTGCAGAACGGGCGGTTCGCCCTCTACCCGCTTCTAGAGGACCCCGCGCTCCGCGTGGTGCTGCTCGGTGGCGAAGCCCTCGCGCGCTTCGGGCCGTCCGGCGAGCTGTTTCGGAATGTCAACACGGCCGAGGACTACGACCGGGTGAGCCCCTCGGGCTCCGCGGCGTAGGCGGCCCTGGTATCGTCACGACCGTGCTTCCGCCTCCCTATAGCGCCCTGGCGCACTTTTTCCTCGAGCTAGTGGCCTACTTCCTCGGCCTGCGGCTCTTCCTGCGGGCCAAGGCTCGTTCTCTGAATGCCGTGGCGGTCCATCCCGAGGGCCTGGCGGTAGTGGTGGGCGCCGTCCTGGGTGCCGCGATCGGCTCGAAGGTTCTCGCTTGGGGCCAGTTCCCCGCTTTCGCCTTCGCCGACTTCCCGGATCCTGTGGCCCTTCTGAGTGGCAAGACCGTGGTGGGCGGCTTTTTGGGCGGTCTCGTGGGGGTCGAGCTTGCCAAGTGGCGGGTGGGGCTGCGGGAGTCGACGGGCGATTTGTTCGTTACCCCGCTTCTGGTGGCGACCGGGATCGGCCGGCTCGGCTGCCTGCTCGCGAGCCTCGAGGACTACACCTACGGCAACCCGACGGGCTTGCCGTGGGGTCTCGACTTCGGTGACGGCGTCCGGCGTCACCCGGTGGCGTTGTACGAGATCGGGTTTCTCGCTCTCCTGGCCACAACCCTCTACCTCCTTGAACCGCGGTTTCGGCGTTCGGGGGACCGCTTTCGGGTCTTTCTGGCGGGCTATCTTGCTTTTCGCTTCCTCGTCGAGTTCCTGAAGCCCCCTCACGGCGGGTTCGGGCCCGCGCTGCCAGGGCAACCCATGGCCTACCTCTATTTTGAGACCCTCACAGCCATTCAGCTCGCTTGCCTCGCAGGGCTCGCGTACTATTTCCGGGATCTCGTGCGCTTCTCTCGAGAGTGGCCCAAGGAGCTGGCATGGCCGGCAAGGTGAGACCGTATCTGTTCTACGACACCGCCACCTCAGTGTGTTCGGTGTGTTTGCGGCGGGTGGAAGGCAAGATCGTCTTCCAGGCAGGTCGGGTCTTCCTCGACAAGTGGTGCCGCCACCACGGCCGCCAGCGGGTGCTGATCGCGGACGATGTCGAGTACTACCGGCGTTGCCGCGAGGTCTTCCTGAAGGCTCCGGAGATGCCCGAGCACTTTTCGACGCCCATGAAGTGGGGTTGCCCCTACGACTGCGGCCTGTGCCCCGATCACATGCAGCACTCGTGTCTGGCTTTGGTCGAGGTGACCGACCACTGCAACCTGCGCTGCCCCATCTGTTACGCCGACAGCGGTCCGCACCGGCCGGGTTATCGGCCACTGGCCGAGCTCGAGGCGATGTTGGACGCCATCGTGCGCGGCGAAGGCGAGGCAGATGTGGTTCAGATCTCGGGCGGAGAGCCGACCCTCCACCCCGACTTCTTCGCCCTGCTCGACGCCGCCAAGTCACGCCCCATCAAACACTTGATGGTCAACACCAACGGCCTGCGGTTGGCCCGGGAAGAGGGTTTCGCTGAGCGGCTCGCCGCCTATCAGCCGGGGTTCGAGATCTATCTCCAGTGGGATTCGCTGGACGACGCCGTCCTGCGCGAGCTTCGGGGTGCGGCGTTGCGCGAGGTGCGGCTCCAGGCAATGGCGAATCTCAACCGCGCCGGTCTCTCGACCACCCTCGTCGTGACCTTGAAGAAGGGCCTGAACGACGGCGAGATCGGCGCCATCCTGGACTTCGCCGTGGCGCAGCCGGCGGTGCGCGGCGTCACCTTCCAGCCGATCCAGGACGCCGGCCGGACCGAGGGCTTCGACCCCGCGGTCCACCGGCTCACCCTGTCCGAGGTGCGGCGTCGCATCGTCGAGCAGTGTTCGTTTCTTTCCGCGGAGGATGTGGTTCCCGTGCCCTGCAACCCGGATTGCTTGGCGATGGCCTACGCCCTCAAGTTCGACGGGGCTGTGATGCCCCTGACCCGGATGATCGGGCCCGAGGTGCTGCTGGCCGGCACCCGAAATACGATTGTCTTCGAGCGAGACGAGGGGCTTCGCGACCAGGTTTTTCGCCTATTTTCGACCAATCACTCGCCGGAGTCCTCGGCCGCCAGCCTGTCGGAGCTCCTGTGCTGCCTGCCGCTGGTCGAAACGGGGCCGGAAATCTCCTACAAGAACGTCTTCCGGGTCCTGATCATGCAGTTCCTGGACGCCCACTCCTTCGACGTCCGAGCGGTCAAGAAGAGCTGCGTGCACTTCGCCCAGCCGGACGGGCGCCTGATCCCTTTCGACACCTACAATTTGTTCTACCGTGACGGCCGAGCCGAGGAGCTCGAGCGTCTGCGGGCGGAGATCGATGGACGGACCCTGCCGGCGAACGGCCCACCGGTCTGAGGAGGCGGACATGACGACACTCGAAGGCGCCGAGACCCCGACCGACCGGGGCAGCCCGTGGAAGGGCGTGGGCCTTCTGGCCCTCCTGCATCTGATCCAGATTCCGCTGATCCCGCTCTTCGTGGGCTGGATGTTCATCGGCCTCTCGCAGCTCGTCTACGTCGTGCCCGCCGCCATCATTCTGCGCCGAAAGGGGCGGCCCGACACCGCGAGAGGAATCTGGATCGGCGCCGGGATCACGGCGCTTCTGAATGCCATCTGTTTCGGCGTGCTGTGCGCGCCGATGATGCGCTGATCCTCGGTCTTGGGCGGCTTTCTTACCGCTCCTTGCCCGCGGTGATCGGCGTCACGACGGCGGAACCGGCTTCCTTGCCGGTCATCGTGCAGTGGCCTTCGAACCGGCCGCCGTCTTCGACCACGAGCGCCGGAGTGTGGATTTCCGCCAGGAGTTGCCCGGTAGCGCAGAGCTGCACGCGCCGGGTAGCGTGAATGGTGCCGCGCACGATGCCCGAGACGACCACCTGGCCGACACGTATTTCGCCCTCGACTTCCCCGCTTTCACCGATCATGAGCGTGCCCTCGGAAGAAACGGTGCCCTGCAACTTGCCGTCGACCCGGAAGGTGGTCTCGAAGCGGAGTTCGCCCTTGAAGTGCCCGCCTGCGTCGAGGAAGCCGTTGAGCTCACTGCCGGAGCCTTTCTGGAAGATCATGTCGTACCTCCTCGCTGGGTCAACAACTCGTAGAGCCGAATCAGCTCGTCCTCGGAATGAAAGTGGAAAAGCACGCTGCCACCGGTGCCCCGACGGCGAATTTCCACCTTGGTTTGGTAACGCTGGGTGAGCTTCTCGGCGGCGGCGGCGGCGTGAACCTCGGTTGGTTCGGCCTTCGTGGTGCTCGGCGAGGGCTCCCGCTCGGCCGACGCCGCGCGCTCCAAGTCTCTTGCTGTCAGACCTTTGGCGATGGCGGACCGAGCCAGATCGAGAAGTCGGCCGCGGTCTTCCACGGCCAGCAGGGGACGGGCCTGGCCCGCGCTCAGGCGGCCGGAGCGCAGATGGTCCACCACCTCGTCCGGCAGTTGGAGCAGGCGGATGGCGTTCGCCACCGTCGTGCGGGCCTTGCCCACGCGCGCCGCGATGGCTTCTTGAGTCATGCCGAAACGGTCCCTCAGCTGCCGGTAGGCCTCGGCTTCTTCGATCGGGTTTAGGTCGGCGCGCTGAATGTTCTCAACGAGGGCGAGCTCCAGAAGGTCTTGCTCATCCTTCACGTGGCGAACGGCGACCGGTACTTCGGTGAGGCCGGCCCGCTGCGCCGCGCGCCAGCGCCGTTCTCCGGCGACGATCCACCAGCGTCCGGCCTCCTTGGCGGCGGTGACGACGATCGGCTGGATGACGCCCTGGCTGCGGATCGAGGCGGTCAACTCAGCGAGATCGGACTCGTCGAACTCGCTGCGCGGTTGGAACGGGTTCGGGCCGAGGCTACCGACGGGAAGCCGCTCGATCGTCGCGGGTTGCTGTTCGATCAGGGCATCGAGGCCGCGGCCGAGCCCCTTTTTGACGGTGGCGCTCAAGCGGCCCTCCGGAGGTACTCCCGGGCAAGGTCCAGATAGGCCTGGGCGCCGCGAGACTTGATGTCGTATTGGAAGATCGGCAGGCCGTGACTCGGGGCCTCGGCCAGCCGGACGTTGCGAGGAACGATGGCGTTGTAGACCTGGCCGGGGAAGTGGCGGCGGATTTCGTCCGCCACCTGTTTCGACAGGTTGGTTCGGTCGTCGTACATGGTCAGCAGGATGCCGGCGATGTCCAGGCCAGGATTGAGCGTCGCCTTGACGCGGCGGACGGTGGAGACCAACTCGCTGATCCCCTCGAGTGCGAAGTACTCACACTGGAGGGGCACGAGGACGCCATTGGCTGCGGTCAGCGCGTTGACGGTGAGGTGTCCGAGCGAGGGCGGGCAATCCAGCAGGATGGTGTCGTAGGCCGTCGCCAGTGATTCGAGCGTGCTCTGGAGGCGGTACTCCCAGCGGTCCAGCCCGACGAACTCGACTTCGACGCCCACGAGATTGCGGTCCGTGGGCAACAGATCGAGATTGGGGAAGCCGCTCGGACGAACGGCCTCCGCCACCGGGACCTCGCCGGAAAGCGCGTGATACAGGTGGGGCGGTGTTGCGCGGAGCCCGACGCCGCGAGTGGCATTTCCCTGGGGATCGCAGTCCACCAGCAGGACGCGGTGTTCAAGCGCACCGAGCGCCGCGGCGAGGTTGATGGCCGTGGTGGTTTTCCCGACTCCACCTTTTTGATTGACGATCGCGAGTGTCGTGGCCATCGGTTTCACTTCTCGGTCAAGGGGACGATTTCGAGGAGGCGACGCACGTTGCTGCCCGCGAGCTTGCGCTCCCGTCCGCGAGCAAAACCGCTCGGCAGGGGCGGATCTTCTTCGCCGACCCAGAGCAACACTTGAGCCTCGGGTGCGAGACGCTCGGCGAGGGGCGGCAAAATCGCCTCGGGCCGAAGCGCGCGGAGGGTCACGATGTCGATACGTTCCGGGAGTCCGGCCGGCAGCGGGCTCGTGACTCTAACATTGAGGCACCGAAGCTTCAAAGACGCGCGACGGGCTGCCTGGCACAAGAAGGACCAGCGCCGCTCTCTGGGCTCGACGAGGGTGACATCGAGGTCGGGCCGGGCCGCCGCCAGGACGAACCCTGGAAAGCCAGCCCCCGACCCCACGTCGACCAAGGTCCGGGCCTGCGGATCAAGCCAATCGAGCGCAAGAAGGGCCTCGCCGTAGTGGCGCTGCAGGATTTCTGGGCCGGCGCCGGGGCCAACCAAGGAGACGATCGGCGCCCAGCGCTGGAGCTCGTGGTAGTGGGCGAAGAGGGCGTCGATCGCCGGATCGTCCAGCGGTGACGGGGCCTCGGCGCGAAGCCGGCGTGCGAATGTATCGCGGGAGTAGTCGGGCAGGTGAAGGGCCATCAGCGGGGGATCATGGCACGGGGTTGTTTCACGTGAAACGGCAGCCCGGTGTTTCACGTGAAACAGCCCGGCGAAGCGCCCTACTCGCCGGAAACCTCGGGCGCAACAACGGCAGACGGCATCACCTTGAGCCGCTTGAAATAACCGTCGCCGAGGCTCTCAGTAGTCACCCCGGGGTCTTCCTTGAGGGTCACGTGGATGATGCGGCGTTCGGAGGGGTCGAGTTCGTCGAGCACCTGGTAGCGCCCCGTGCGCCGCACCTCCGCGGCAACCGCCTGCGCCAGCTCCCGCAGTCGTTCTTCCCGAATGAGGTGGAAGTTGTCGCAATCCACCCGCACCGGCACCGGCTCCGCGCCGAGCCCTCGCATCATCCGCGGCACCAGGTGCTCGATCGCCAGCAACACACGCCCGTCGCCCTCGAGCAACACCCGATCGTCCGGACCCCACAGCTCCACCTCGATACGCTCCGGAGCTTGATAGAGATCCGCCTCCGCCTCGATACCCACGAAGGCGAGCAGCAACTCGACCGCTCGCCGAGCCGCCTCTGCCTGAGTTCCCTCGGCGCGGGCCAGAGTCTCGGAGCGCTTCGGGCCCACCACCGCGGTAACGACAGGCAGGTCCGGCCGCATGCGGCCCGAACCGAGCGGCGCGTTCCGCGGTCGCCGAGCCTCGGAGCCCCGTCCGCCCCGAAAACCCCGCTCGTCACGCCCGCGATCGCCCCCGCGGTCGGATCCCCGGCCGCCGCTCCGCTGAGCTGGGCCGGCATCCCGCGGACGAACCGGAGGGCTCGCCACCGCCCGGCGCTCGCGCTCGGCCGCCCCAATCTCGTCGGCACTCAGGCGCGGGTTCTCCGGCTCGACAGCGATGACGACGTTCTTCGGCGTCCGGGTGAAACCATGCCGCTTCTCGATCTCCCGATAACGAACCTCTTCCGTCCGCAGCCCGTAGTGGCTCGCGGCCAGCAGGATCGCGTGCTCGAGAGTCTTTCCCGAAAAGAACTTC
>JANRLG010000287.1:0-28725 GCA_033762835.1 Thermoanaerobaculia bacterium | reverse complement strand
GACGAAGCGGCCGCCGTAGGGTCCGAAGTGGCCCTCGTCGTCCGGAAAAACGGCTTTAGCCATGGGATAGCTCCTCGAAGAGGGCACGGAGTAGCGCTCGGTCCTTGATTCCGGGCGCGGATTCGATGCGGGAACACAGGTCGATGCCGTCGGCACCCGAGGCGACGAGCGCCGACCGGGCGTTGTCCGGGCCGATGCCGCCGGCCACCAGCAGGCGCCGCGGCGCCACCTCGACCCCGGCCACGGCGCGATAGTCCCAGGCCGATCCGCTGCCGCCGAACTCGCCGGCCTTGGGCAGGTCGAACAGAAAGCCCCAGACCTCGGAGTAGGCCGCCAGGACTTCGGGGACCGGCGGCGGCACGCGGCGAAACACCTTGATCGCCCGCGCGCGGTAGCGGGCCAACTGCGCCGGGCCTTCGTCACCATGGAACTGCAGCAGATCGAGCTCCAGCTCGTCGGCGAGCCGATCGACCTCGTCGGGCGGCCGATTGACGAAGACGCCGACGGTTCGCACGCCGCTGCCGGACAGCGCGCGACCGAGCTCGCGAGCCGCCCCGAGGGTCACGCAGCGCGGGCTCCCGGGGTAGAAGTTGAAGCCCACGAAGTCCGCCCCCAGCTCGGCAACGAGTTCGGCGTCCTCGGTCCGGGTGACGCCGCAGATCTTGACCAGCGGCCTCACGACAGCAGCTCCCGCAACTGGGCTCCCGGGTCGGGAGCGAGTAGCAGTGACTCCCCCACCAAGAACGCGTCGAACCCGGCCGCCGCCAACCCGCGCACGGTGGCGCCGGAGGCGATGCCGCTTTCCGCCACCTTGAGTGCCTCGGCGGGCAACGTCGGCACGAGAGCGCGCGAGTGGGCGAGATCGACCTCGAAGGTGCGCAGGTTGCGGTTGTTGATGCCGACGAGCTCCCACGCACTGCCCGCGAGCTTCGCGATGTCGTGTGCGTCGTGGGTCTCGACCAACGGCACCAGTCCGAGCCCCCGCGCCAGCCCGGCGAGCCGGCGCAGCTCGGCACCGTCGAGCAACGCCGCGATCAGCAACACGGCGTCGGCGCCCGCGCGGGCCGCCCAGGTGAGTTGCAAGGGATCGACGACGAAATCCTTGGCGATCGCCGGCAGGCCCGAGACGGCCTTGGCGCGGGTCAGCAGGTCGTAGGAGCCGAAGAAGAAGTCGGGCTCGACGACGACCGACAGGGCCGCCGCGCCGTTCTCGCGGTAGGCCCGCGCTTGGGCCTCGGGGTCGACGCGGTCGCGCAACGAGCCGAGCCGGGGGGAGCCCATCTTGACCTCGGCGATGAGCGCTCGCCCACGGTGGCGCTCGAGCGCCGCCAGGAAGGTGTTGTCTTCCGGCCGGCGCACGGCACCGGGCGCAAGCTCCCGTGGCGTATCTCCGGCCGCCCGAGCTTCCGCCACCCGCTCGCGCCGCCGCGCCGCGATCTTCACCAGGACGTCCGCCAGGGGCGGCGGAGCCGTCGTCAAACCGCACCTCCAGGTCGCGAGTAGGCCCGCAACGCCTCGAGTTTGGCCCGCGCCGAGCCGTCCGCCAGCAGCCGCTGGGCCAGGACCACCCCCTCAGACAGAGAGTCCGCGGCGCCGCCGACGAAGATCGCCGCCCCGGCGTTGGCCGCCGTGACGTCGGCCAAGGGACCGGTTTCGCCACCGAACACCCGCTCGAGGGCCGCGGCGTTTTCAGCCGGGTCGCCGCCTGCCAAGTCCTCGAGCCGCGCCCGGGGCAAACCGAGCTCCTCGGGAGTCACGTGGTAGACCCGGACTTCCCCAGCGCGGACCTCGCCCACCAGCGTCCGGCCGGTGGTAGTGATCTCGTCGAGGCCGTCTTCCCCGTGCACGACGAGCGCGTGGTCCGCCCCGAGTTCGGCCTGGACGCGGGTGATGGGCTCGACCAAGCTCTCGGCGTAGACGCCCATGAGCTGGCGCCGCGCCCGCGCCGGGTTGGTCAGCGGGCCGAGCACGTTGAACACCGTGCGCAGGCCGAGCAACTTGCGCACCGGCATCACCTCGCGCATGGCCGGGTGGAGCTTGGGCGCGAAGAGGAAGGCGATGCCGATTTCGTCCAGAGCACGGCCGGCCTGCTCCGGGGTCACTTCGATGTCGACCCCGAGGGCGGCCAGAACGTCGGCGCTGCCCGAGCGAGAGGACACCGAGCGGTTGCCGTGTTTCGCCACCGGAACGCCCGCCGCCGCGGCCACGAAGGCGGCCGCGGTCGAGATGTTGAAGGTGCCGCGGCCGTCGCCACCGGTGCCGCAGGTGTCGACCACCCGCTCGCGGTGGTGGGGGATCGTGATCGCCCGGCGCCGCATGGCCGCCGCGGCGCCCGCGATCTCCCCCGCCGTTTCGCCCTTCATGCGCAGCGCCACGAGCAGGGCGGACTTGAGCGGGTCCGCCACTTCGCCGTCCATGAGCCGGCCGAAGAGGCTTTCCATCTCGGCACGCTCGAGGGCCTCGCCGGTGACGAGCTTGCCGAGGGCGACTTGTGGTTCCACGACGATCTCCTTCAGGCCCGGGTCTCGGCGAGAAAGTTGGCGAGCAGTTGCGGCCCCGCTTCGGTGAGCACGGATTCGGGATGGAACTGCACGCCCCACCACGGCAGCGTGCGGTGACGTAGGCCCTGGAGCACACCGTCTTCGCTCCAAGCGGTCGCCTCGAGCTCGGCCGACAGAGTTTCGGGGACGACACACAGGCTGTGGTAGCGGGTCGCCGTGAAGGGTTGGGGCAAGCCGTCGAACAGCCCGCGGCCGTCGTGGCGAACCTCCGAGGTCTTGCCGTGCATGAGGTTCGGCGCCCGCTCGACCCGGCCCCCGAAGCTCGCCCCGATCGCCTGGTGGCCGAGGCAGACCCCGAGAGTGGGGATGGCCACCCGCCGGGCCAGGAGCGCCATCATGACCCCGGCGTCTTCCGGCCGCCCCGGGCCAGGAGAGAGCAGAATCCCAGCGGGAACTTTCGCCAGCAGCTCGTCCACCGAAAGCGCGTCGTTGCGCACCACTTCGACCTCGGCGCCCTGGCTGGCCAGGATTTGGACGAGGTTGTAGGTGAAGGAGTCGTAGTTGTCGAGGACGAGGATCACGCCAACCTCCCGGCCAATCCCACCGCGGCCAGTGTCGCCGCCGCTTTGGCCGCGGTTTCCTGTTCTTCGGCCGCGGGGTCGGAATCGGCCACGATGCCCGCTCCGGCGGTCACGGAGGTTTCGTCCCCCTGCACGACGAGCGTCCGAATCGTAATGCAGGCATCGAGATCTCCTGCGAAGGAGAAGTACCCAACGGCCCCGCCATAGGGACCGCGGGCCTCGGGTTCGAAGTCGTCGATGATTTCCATGGCCCGGACCTTGGGAGCACCCGACAGCGTACCGGCCGGGAAACAGGCGAGGAGAGCGTCGAGGGCCGTCTTGTCCGGGGCCAGGCGGCCTTCGACCGAGCTCACCAGGTGCATGACGTGGCTGTAGCGCTCGATCTGGGCGAAGCTCGCCACCCGGACCGAGCCGGGCACCGAGACGCGGCCGAGGTCATTGCGCCCCAAGTCCACCAGCATGACGTGCTCGGCGTTCTCCTTGGGGTCGGCGAGCAGCTCCTCGGCCAGGCGCCGGTCTTCCACGGGATCGGCGTTACGCGGGCGGGTGCCGGCGATGGGCCGGGTCTCCAGGCGATCGCCGGTCTTGCGGACGAGCATCTCGGGCGACGCCCCGGCCAGGGCCACCTCGGGGGTTTCGAACAGCACCATGTACGGGCTCGGGTTGATGCCCCGGAGCGCCCGGTAGAGCGTCAACGGATCGTAGCGGCGTGGCACGCGGAAGCGCCGCGCGAGCACCACCTGGAAGATGTCCCCAGCGCGGATGTGCTCCTTGGCACGCTCCACGAGCGCACGGTAAGCGGCGCCGTCGAGGCTCGGTTCCGCCTCGGGGGGCGCCGGGCGTTCGCTGGGCAGGGCGAGCACACCGCCGGGGGTCTCCGCGGTCAGAAACGCCGCCAGGCGATCGAGTTCGGCCTCCGCCTGGGCAGCGGCGATCTCCCCCTCGATTTCGTTCGCCACGGCGTAGACCCGCTGGTAGGCGTGATCGAACACCACCACGGTGTCGAAGCGGCCGAGGATGGCGAGGGGCAAACCAAACGGATCCTGCGGGCGGTTGGGCAGGCGTTCGACCAGCCGAATGGTGTCGTAGCCCAAGAAACCCACGAAGCCGCCGGTCAGCGGCAGGCGGTGACTGGCGGCTTCGACGCTGCCGAGCACGGTGCGCAGGGCGTCGAGCGGTGGACCGGGCAGGGCCGTCCGCACGCCGCCGACCTCACGTTCGAGACGATCCGGATAGAGCCGGTAGAGCTCACTCGGACCGGAACCTAGAAAGCTGTAGCGGGAGACGTGCTCGCCACCGGTCACGCTCTCGAACAGAAACCGCACGGGGGACAGCTCGCGCAGCCGGGAGTACACGCCGACCGGGGTGGCGCCGTCGGCCAGGAACTCGCGAGTGTGGGGGATGGCGCGACGGGTCACGGGGCCTCCTTCGTATGCCGGCGGGCGAGCTCGCCCGCCACCTGGCCGGCGGGCACTCCGGCGTCCGCCAGCAACACCAGCAAGTGGTAGAGCAGATCCGCCGCCTCCCAAGCCAAGGAGTCCTTGGCCGATCCCGGTTCCCCGGTCGTCGTCAGGCTCGCCATCACCACTTCCAAGGCCTCCTCACCGAACTTCTTGGCGATTCTCTCCCGGCCGGAGGCCAGGAGGCGAGCCGTGTAGCTGGTCGCAGGGTCGGAGTCGCGCCGGCCGGCGATCACTTCGGCCAGCCAGCCGAGTTCGAGAAACGCCGGGTTCGGCTCGAAACACGTGCGGCCTCCGGTGTGGCAGGCGGGTCCGGCTGGACGCACGCGCAGGAGGAGACTGTCGCGGTCACAGTCGACCCGCGCCTCGACCACGGTCAGGAAATTCCCGGAGGTGGCGCCCTTCTCCCACAACTCGCCCCGGCTGCGGCTCCAGAAGGTGGCCCGGCCGGTGGTACGGGTGGCCTCGAGGGCCTCGCGATTGGCCCAAGCGAGCATCAGGACGGCGCCGGTGGCGACGTCCTGGACGACCACCGGCAGCAGGCCGCTGTCATCGAAACGCAGGGACTCGAAGTCGATCGTGTTCATGACAGCTCCTCGCGAACGCGGAAGCCGCGGCGAGCGAGCTCCCGTTTGACGGCACCGACGGTAGTGTCGCCGTGGTGGAAAATCGATGCCGAAAGCACTGCCGCGGCCCCCGCCGCCAAGCCCTCGGCCAGGTGGTCGACGGAGCCGGCACCGCCCGAGGCGATGACGGGCACCGGAACGACGACCGCGATGGCGCGGATCAGCTCGAGGTCGTAGCCGGCACGGGTGCCGTCGCCGTCGATCGAGGTCAGGAGGATTTCGCCCGCTCCGCGCGTTACCCCCTCCCGGGCCCAGGCCACGGCGTCGAGACCCGTGCCCCGGCGGCCACCGTGGGTGACCACCTCCCAGCCCCCGGGTCGTCGCCGGGCGTCGATCGAGAGCACCACGGCCTGGTTGCCGAAACGCGCGGCGATCTCGCCGAGCAGCTCCGGCCGCGCGACCGCCGCGGAGTTGACGCCGACTTTGTCCGCCCCAGCGGAGAACAACGCCGCCGCATCGGCCACGGACCGCACCCCCCCGCCGACAGTCAGGGGCACGAAGACCCGCTCCGCCGTCCGCCGCACCCAATCGAGGGCGGTTGCCCGCCCCTCGGGAGCAGCATCGACGTCCAAGAAGACGATCTCGTCCGCGCCCTGCTCGGCGTAACGTTCGGCCGCCTCGGCAGGGTCGCCGAGGTCCCGCAAGTCCTGGAAGCGGATGCCCTTGACGACCCGCCCCTGGGCGACATCGAGGCACGGGATGATGCGGGCGGTCAGGTGGGTGAGCACGGAAGGGCGGCCGCCCTCTTCGAACAACGCCACCGCCTCCCCCACCACCACCGCCCCTTCGTAAATCGCCCGACCGACCACCACCCCCGCGAGGCCCTCGCGGCCGACACACTGCAACAGGTCCGCGAGACTTCCCACGCCCCCCGAGACCCGCGCCGGAATGCCCGCTTCGCGTGCCACTTCCTGGGCCAACTCGAGATTGGGGCCGAGGCCCGTGCCGTCGCGTTCGACATCCGTGACCAGCACGGCGGGGCACGGCAGGCCGCGCAGCCGGGCCGCGGCCTGGGCGACGGGAGCACCTTCACCCCGCCAACCGTCAACCCGCACGGCACCGCCCGCGGCATCGAGGGCGGGCACCAGCCGGCCGGGCCAGCGGCGGGCGAGCTGAGCGAAAAGCTCCGGGTCCCGGGAGGCCAAGGAACCGACAACGGCGCGGGCACAACCGGCCGTTTCGAGCGCCCAGTGGATCGCGGCTTCGTTGCGCAGGCCGCCGCCGAGCTCGACTTCGAGGCCGCTTTCGGCCACGACGCGGGTGATCACGTCGCGCTGGGGCGCTTCGCCGAAGGCGGCATCCAAGTCCACTAGGTGGAGCTTCCGGGCGCCCGCCGCGGCGAAGCTCTGAGCCACAGCCACCGGGTCGTCCCCGTACTCGGTGCGGGCGCCGTCGTCCCCGCGCAGGAGACGCACGACCTTGCCGTGCCTAAGATCGATCGCCGGCCAGAGGTCCATGGGCCATCTCCAGGTAACGTCGCAGCAGGGCGAGCCCGGCCGGACCGCTTTTTTCGGGGTGGAACTGCGTGCCCATCACCCGGCCCGTGCCGGCGATGGCCGGAAAGAGCCGGCCGTGGAGGGTGCTCGCGAGAACGGCATCGGCCGGCACGTCCTCGGGCGCATAGGAATGGACGAAGTAAACCGCCGTGCCCGCGGCGAGATCGCGCGTCAAAGGGTGATCGGCAGGATCGAGCAACGAGTTCCACCCGATGTGAGGCACCGGCACAGAACCGGGCAGCCGGGTCACACGGCCGGGCAGCAGCCCGAGGCCCGGCTCTCCCGGTGCTTCTTCACTGCCCGCGAATAGCAGCTGGAAACCGATGCAGATGCCGAACAACCAAGCCCCCGCCGCGAGGGCCGTGGTGATCGCCCGGTCGAGCCCAGTCTCCGCGAGTTGCCTCCGCGGCGGACCGAACGCGCCCACCCCGGGCAACACCAAGCAACGCGCCGCGGCCACGACGCCGGGGTCCGCCGTCACCGTCACCGTTCCGCCCTCGTGGGTCAGCGCGCGGCTCAGGTTGGCGAGATTGCCGACCCCGGCATCGATCACCGTCACCGGTCGCGGCGTCACTGGAGCGTCCCCTTGGTTGACGGCACCCCGCCCGCGCGTTCCGCCACCGCCGCCCGCAGGGCGAGCGCCAAAGCCTTCATCGCCGCCTCGGCGACGTGGTGGGGGTTGCGCCCGCGCAGGACGTCGAGGTGGAGCGTGAAGCGCCCGCGGTCGGCGAAGGCCTGGAGGAAGTCGACGAGCAACGTCAGGGGAAACTCCCGCGTCACCCAGGCGCCGGCCAGCTCCGGCGGCTCCTCGTAGACCAGGAAGCCGCGGCCGGAAAGATCCACCACCGCCCGGGCCAGGGCCTCATCGAGCGGCGCATGGGCGGTGGCGAAGCGCACGATCCCGGCGCGCTCGCCGAGGGCCGCGCGCAGTGCTTCTCCCAGGGCGATGCCGACATCCTCGACCGTGTGGTGGAGATCGACATGGACGTCGCCACGCGCCACGAGCTCAATCCCGAAGCCGCCGTGGGTAACGAGAGCATCGAGCAGATGCCCGAAAAAGCCGTTGGGCACGTCGATCCGGCGTTCCCCACCCTCGAGATTCAGGGTCAGACGAATCTCCGTCTCGCGGGTCTGGCGTTCGAACGTGGCACTTCTCATGGCACAACCTCCTCGGGACCCAAAATCGTCGTCAGGGCGGCCTCGGTGGCGGCCAGGGCTCGGGCCGAACCGACCGAGAAGCGCAGGCAGCCGGCGAGCCCCGGGGCGCGACGAACGTCCCGGACCCGGATGCCGCGGCGGGCCAACTCGGTGAACACTCGGCCTGCGGCTTCGTCGCCTCCGGCGAACCGGACGATCAGGAAGTTGCCCTCGGAGGGCAACACGGTGAGCCCCGCGAACGCCGCGAGCCGCGCGGACCAGGCCCGGCGCAGGCGCACCACGGCACGGATGCGGCAGGCCGCCACCCGTTCTTCTTCGAGGACCACCCGCGCACCGATCGCCCCGGCGTGCCCAAGGTTGTAGGGCAGCTTGATCTTGATCAGCTCGGTCACCAGCTCGGGCTGGGCCAGCAGATACCCCACCCGCAGGCCCCCGAGCGACCAGGCCTTCGAAAACGTCTTGAAGATCACCA
This sequence comes from Thermoanaerobaculia bacterium, assembly GCA_033762835.1. Lineage (GTDB taxonomy): Bacteria > Acidobacteriota > Thermoanaerobaculia > Multivoradales > DATKCC01 > JANRLG01. The sequence goes on along the minus strand of JANRLG010000287.1, from coordinate 20,431 downwards.
AATTCGGGCAGCGCTCGAGAAGCGGCCGGTAATCGTGGCAACCGAACTCGCCGTAGGCGTTGTCGAGCAGGAGCGGCGCTTGGAGCTTCGCCGCCAAAGCCGCGATCTCCTCGGGCGGGATCGACTCGCCGGTGGGGTTGTTCGGCGAACACAACACCACCGGCCGCGTGGGGTCGGCGTCGATTTCCGCCGCCAGCTCGGCGAGGGGCAGCCGGAGATCCGCCCGCGGCCCCAGAAACTTGGTCCGCGCCCCCGCCCGGACGGTGAACATGCGGTACAGCGCGAAGCTCGGCAACACCCCCAGCACCTCGCCGCCGGGCCGCGTCAACGCCTCGAGCGCCAGGGCCAGCAGTTCGTTCGAGCCGTTGCCCACGAGCACGCCCCCGAGGTGCCACCCGATTCGGGAGGCGATGGCGGCGCGCAGGGCATCGGCATGGAAATCCGGATAACGCGCCCAGTCCTTGGCGAGGAGCTCCGAGGCGATGCGCGCTTTGATCCGCGCCGGCAAGTCCCACGGCATTTCGTTCTGGTCGAGCTTGAACGGGCAATCCGCGAGGTCCAGCTCGTAAGGCGACAGCGCCCGCAGCTCGGGGCGCACGAAGTCGGCGACGGTCATGACTCGAGCCTCCGGCGAGCGGCGGCGGCGTGGCCGGGCAGGCCCTCGGCATCCGCAAGAGCCGCCGCGGCGGGGGCCAAGCGGCGCGCGGCCGCCGGGGTCAGGCGGATGACGTGGCACCGGCGTTGGAAGTCCTCGACCCCCAGGGCCGAGGCGAAGCGGGCCGAGCCGGCTGTGGGCAGGACGTGACTCGGCCCCGCCACGTAGTCGCCGAAGACCTCGCCGGACGCCGTACCCACGAAGATCGCCCCGGCGTTCCTGACCTGGTCGGCCAGGGCTTCGGCGCGCGCGCCGACGAGCTGCAAGTGCTCCGGCGCCAGCAGCGCCGCGGCGTCCACGGCGGCTTCGAGAGAGGGCGTCACGAAGGCCGTTCCGAAGGCCGCGAGGGCCGCCCGCGCCGTCTCGGCGGTGGCGAGCTCCGGCAACTGCCGCTCGAGTTCCCGGGCGACGCGACGGGCGAGGCCGCGATCGTCGGTCAGCAGGATCGCCGCCGCCCGCGGGTCGTGTTCGGCCTGGGCCAGCAGATCCGCGGCCAGCCAGTCGGCGCGCGCCGAGCCGTCCGCCACCACCACGACCTCGGTCGGCCCAGCCAAGCCGTCGATGCCGACGTCGCCCGCGACTTGGCGTTTGGCCGCGGTAACCCAGGCATTACCGGGGCCGACGATCTTGTCGACTCGGCGAATGGTTTCGGTACCGAAGGCCAGCGCCGCGATCGACTGCGCCCCGCCCATGCCCCACACTTCGGTGACCCCCAGCCGCGCCAGAGTGTGTTCAAGAGCGGGCTGGGCCGCGAGAGCCCTGGGGGGCGTCGCGACGACGATCTCCCGGACACCCGCGAGCTGGGCCGGCACCACCGTCATGACCACCGTCGAGGGGTACGCCGCGAGTCCGCCGGGCACGTAGACCCCGACCCGCCCCAAAGGCTCGCGGCGCTCCTCCAGCGTCACCCCCGCGCGCCGGGTGACGAAGCCACCGTGGACCTGGCGCTGGTGATAGGCGGTGACGTTTTCGATGGCGGTTTCGAGGGCCGCGGCGAAGCCCGCGGGCAGCTGGTCCGCGGGCACCAGCGCCGGGCTCAGCCGCAGATCTGCGACGCGCTCGGCGGCCACGCGGTCGACGCTCCCGTCGAATCGTGCGACGGCTTCGAGCAACGCCCGGTCGCCCCCGCGGCGGACCGAATCGACGATGCGCTCCGCGCCGCGGCGGACCCGGCGGTCCATCACTTGCCGCCCGCGGCGGACCAATCGGGCCAGGGCCCGCTGGCCGCGGGCCGAGTCGAGATCCACGATCCGGAAACTCACGACGCCACCCCCGCGGCCTCGAGCCGGCCGAGAACTTGGTTGATGCGCGCCCGTTGGCCGAGGAACGAGGCGCGGTTGACGGCGACGCACGGTGCCACCTCGGCCACGACCTCCAACTCCACTAGGCCGTTTTCGGCCAAGGTGCGGCCGGTCTGGACGACATCGAGGCCGATCTCGGCGAGCCCCAGAAGCGGCGCCAGCTCCACCGAACCGGCCAGCGGCAGGATCTCGGCGCCCCAACTCCGGCGTGCCACGGCGCGGGCCGCGATAACCGGGTACTTGGTCGCCAGCCGCACCTGGCTGCCCGCCGTCGGCAGCGCGCCCGGTCGCCCGATGAACGACAACCGGGCGCGCCCGCCGTGCAGGCGCAGCGGCACGAGCAGATCGCCGTCGCTTTCCTCGAGCACGTCGCTGCCGACGACCCCCAAGTCCGCCACGCCGTGGGCCAGATACAACGGGAGGTCGGCATCCTTGAGCAGCAGGACTTCGATGCCGCAGTCGGGCAGCACGATCTTGAGCCGGCGGTCGGTGGCCGGATCGAAGCCGCCGAGCTCGATTCCGGCGGCCCGGAAAGCGGCGAGGGTGACCGCGAGGTTGCGGCCTTTGCCGAGAGCCAAGCGGATCATGAGGCACCTCCCGCGCGACCGGACAGCAGGCGGTCGAGGCCCAACGAGAAGCCCACCGCCGGCACCGGCGAACCGAGGGCCGAAAACAGCCGGTCGTACCGGCCGCCACCGCCCACCGGCACGCCGCGCGGGCCGGCATAACCGCGGAAGACGACGCCGTCGTAGTAGGCGCGGTCCCCGAGTTGGGCCGCCAGCGCGGCGTCACTCGACACCTGGGCGAACTCGGCGAGGTCGATCACCACCTCGACCCCGGCGAAGGCTCGGGCCAGCTCGGCGGTCAGCTCGCCGAGCCGCGCGAGGCGCTCCGCGGCCTGCTGGCCGAGTGCTCCCGAATCGGCTGGCACCCCGTCGGCGATGATTTGACGCAAGGCGGCGGGCAGGCCCGGGTCCCGTTCGCGGCGGTACACGGCGGCGGCCAGCAGGGCGGGGTTGGAAGCCGCGCGGTAGAAGTGGTCGAGGGCCCCGGCGAACCCCAGCACGACCCGCACCGGTCGCGACCGGCCGGCGGCGAGAGCGCCGACGAAAAGGCGCAGGATCTCCGCCTCGCCCTCCTCGCCGGGCACCCCCAGCAGCTCCGCCCCGACCTGGTAGAACTCCCGCTCGCGGCCGGCCCGCTCTTCTTGGTAACGCACCACGTCGCCCCGGTAGAAAAGCCGCAGCGGCAATTCCAGGGCCGGCAAACGCGGCGCCAGCAGGCGCGCCAAAAGCGGCGTGAAGTCCGCGCGCAGGGCGAGGAGCGCGCCGTCGCGGTCGACCAGCCGGTAGAGCTCTCCGCGGGCCGCGGCGGACAGGAAGGGCTCGTAGGGCTCAAGGTAGTCGACGATCGGCAGGATGACTTCGGAATAACCGGCCGCTTCGAGCGCGCCCACGATGCCTTCTTCGAGGACTCGGCGCTCGCGCGCAGCCTCGAAGAGCAGGGCGGTGACGCCCGTGGGCAAGGCAGCGGAGATTCTCATGGTGAGAGATCTCCCTTTTTCTTCTTCCCAGAAACCACGAAAGCCTCCTCCGGTTTCCCGGAAGGAGGCTTCGAGAGGTTCTCGAGGCTGGCCTACGTCCCGGGATCAACCCGCCGGGACGTCCATCGCCCCGACTCTAGGTCCGCGCATGATGGACGTGGCCACACCAGCTCTGCCGAGCGACGACTTCGAAGGCGCAGAGGGGGGTGGTGACGTTCATCGCGTTTCCCGTGACAGGCGGCGATTGGAGCACGGTGCATCGAGAGTGTCAAGCCACTCGCTGGCGAGCTTGTTCTCGATTAGACTTTCTCCACCCGAAACTCGACCGCCCATGAAGACGCCCGACAAGACCACTTGGACTCATCTCAAGGTTGATCTGGGTCGATGGCCCCTCGTGCTTTTGACCTATTCCGGCCTGCCTTCCGATCCCGAGCTCGAGGGTCACCTGCTCGAGATCGAGACGCGGGTGCTGGCGCGCCGCCAGCCCTTCGTCCACTTGATCGATCAATCCCTCGGGGAGATGCCGACGCCGACCCAACGGGCCTTGATCGCTCAGCATCAGGCACGGTGCATCGAGGAGTACCGGCGGTACTGCCTCGGCGAGGCCTACCTGGTTCCGCCCCAGATGCGCGGTGCCATGACGGCCGTCTTCTGGCGGGTTCCCCCGCCCTACCCCTACGCGTTCCTGCAGACACGCGCGGAGGCACTCCGTTGGTGTGAGGAGCGGATGGCATCGAAGAAGGGGGAGTGATCCTGCGTCTCGAGGTGCCACGGAATCACCCTGGTGAATCGACGCGCTCGGCACGATGAGGCAACTTGTACCCGCGGTGCATTTCGCACCACAATGCACCGCATGGCCACCACCCCTGCCGCCGTCACCCTGAAGAACGTACCCGCCGAGCTCTACGCCGAGCTCAAAGCCAGCGCCGTGCGCAACCGCCGGAGCCTCAATCAGGAAGCGATCGCGTGGTTGGAGCGCTCGGCACCCAGGAACCAACGGGACCCTCGGAGCATCCTCGAAGAGCTGAGGGCCTGGCGGGAGTCCCGCGATCTGCCCTACCTGACCGACGACTTCATCGATCGAGCCAAGCGCGAGGGTCGCAAGTGATCGTCGCGGACACCAACGTGATCGCCGCCCTCATCCTGGGAGGCGAGCGACACCTCGAGGCCAGCCGCGCCTTCGAGCGTGATCCCCGGTGGACGGCTCCGCGTCTCTGGAAGAGTGAATTCTGCGACGTTCTGGCAAGCACGATGAGAATTCAAGGCCTACCGTTTGCGACGGCTCTGGAAGCCATCGAAAGGGCCCAATCCCTCCTCGTGACGGCCCCCACCGAGCCGACTCCAGAGGCGATCCTCCGCCTGGCCGAGGCCTCCGGAGCCAGCGCCTACGACTGCGAGTACGTGGCCCTGGCCGACCTGCTCGACTTACCCCTCGTGACCGCCGACCGCAAACTCGCCGAGCGCTTTCCCGCTCGCGCGGTGAAGCTGGCCGAGTTCGCCGCCGCCGCGCCCTGAGGCCCCACTCCGCCCGTCTCTCCCCCCACGGCTCCGACGACCGAGGTAGGAGCCTTTCCGTGGCCCGCTGTCACGGAATTACAAACATGCAGCACTCTGCATTACAACTCGCTACGACCGGCGCCGGCCACCTCGAGTCCAAACATTCGTTCCCGAAGACCTGTCGTCTCCGGGAAAGTTGGGACGTTCTCGTCCCGCGGAGGAAGGCCATGCGGAGATTCGTGTTCTTTGGCTTGCTGGCGGCGCTTTGCGCCCCGGTGGCAGGCGCAACCACCCTCGTTCGCCAGAGCCTGGGGCAGCTCGTAAACACTCACCAGACGATCGTCGTAGGGGAGGTTCTCGAGGCCTCTTCGTACTGGAACCCGGACCACTCGTTCATCCTCACCGACGTGCGGATCGGCATCAGCGATTTCGTCAAGGGCGACCCGGGCAAGGACGTCATCACGGTGACCCTCATGGGAGGCACGGTCGGCGATTTGACCACCGTCATCGTCGGTGGTGCCGAACTCGAACTCGGCCGCTCCTATCTGCTGTTCTTGAATCCGGAGGGCCTGCCTGGAGTTCGCCAAGCGCTCACCGTGCGCGAGCACGTGCAGGGAGTTTTTGACGTGCGGCCCGGTCGGGACGGCCGGTTGATGGCCCAAAGTCAAGCCAGCCACCACCCCCTGTGGCCGGACGATCGACAGTTGGAATCCCCCGTGGGCGGTAGCGACGGGCTCCCCCTCGAATCCCTGCTTCGTTCCATTCGGACCCTCGACCGCCTCCACTCCCACGGCCCGGAGGTGCGCTGATGAACGCCGGTTGGACTCGCCGCGCCACCTTCATCCTCGCTCTGACGGTCGCCCTCGGAGGGGCCTTGTCGAGCGATGCCTTCCGGATGCTGCAGAACAACACGGTTGGACGTGTGACCGCGGGACAGTTGGTCGCCTGCGACGCCGCGGGCGGGTTCACTCGTTGGGGCCTGAACAACCGCAACATCCCCTGGCAGTTGAACACCGGCAATCAGGGCGCCGGCAAAGAGGCCGCACTGCGCGCCGCGATGGGCTCCTGGAACGGCGTGTTCGGCACCAACTACAACCTGAATCTGGCGGGCAACGCGGGCGGCGCCTTCGCCACGGACGGCATCAACACCTTCCGCTGGGCGACCAACGAAGGCTGTGCCGGCGGCTGTCTGGCCTTGACGGCGCTGGTACTGCAGGCCGGGCAGATCATCATCGAGTCGGACATCACCTTCAACAACTCGCAGACCTGGAGGACGAACGGAAACGACTGCGACACTGAGGCGGTGGCAGCCCACGAACTCGGCCACTCGTTAGGGATTCACCATTCCGAGGTGGCCGGCAATCCGACCATGAGAGCCACCTATTTCGGCAACGGCGGACGCTCCCTCGAAGCCGACGACCGTGCGGCCCTGCAATGTTCGGAAAACCGGTTCGGCAACCCTCCTCCGGTGCCCTACGCCACGGCCAATCCCAGCAGCGGCACCGGACCGATGCCGCTCACGGTGACTTTCGACGGCAGCCTGAGCCGGGACGCCAACGGCACCATCGCGCAGTATCAGTGGCGCTTCAGTGACGGCACCACCGCCACCGGACCGACCGCCGTGCGGACTTATTACGGGGTCTGGGGGGTCAACGCCATCTACAGCGCGACGCTGACGGTGACCGACAATCAGGGGCTCGCGCGGGCCACGACCACCAGCGTCACCGTCTATTGTGACGACGGCCAGGGCGGCTCGACCTGCTTCTACCAGAACTTCTGACGGGAATCGGGTTCCAGCCCGGCGCCGTGCCGGGCCGGAACCCTCTCCGGCTCAACCCGGATCGCCCAGGTAGCCTTCCTTCTCGAGGTACAGCAGGATTTCCTGGACACTCTCGGCCACCGAGAGCTTGGCGGTGTCGAGGGTGATCTCGGCATCGGTGGGCGCCTCGTAGGGGTCCGAAATGCCGGTGAACTCCTTGACGATGCCGGCGCGGGCCTTGGCGTACAAGCCCTTGCGGTCCCGCGACTCGCAGGTATCGAGGTCGGTGGCGATGTGGGTGAGGATGAACCCGCCGCCGCCTTCCACGTCCTCGCGCACCGCGCGCCGAGTGGCGTCGTAGGGCGCGATCGGGGCGCACAGGGCGATGCCGCCGTTCTTGGTGATCTCGGCGGCCACGAAGCCGATCCGCCGGATGTTCAAGTCCCGATGCTCGCGCGAGAAGCCGAGCTCCGAGGACAGGTTCTTGCGCACGATGTCGCCGTCGAGCAGCGTCACCGGCCGGCCGCCGATCTCGAGCAGCTTGACCATCAGGGCGTTAGCGATCGTCGACTTGCCCGAGCCCGAGAGACCCGTCATGAAGATCGTGAAGCCCTGCTGGCTGCGCGGCTTGTGGGTCCGCCGCAGCTCCTTGGCGACCTCCGGGAAGGTGAACCACTCGGGGATCGGCAAGCCCTCGGAGAGCCGGCGCCGCAGCTCGGTGCCCGAGATGTCGAGGGTGCGGGTACCCGCCGGGACCTGATCGACCGGCATGTACGAGTCGCGGTCCTCGACGTAGACCATCATTTGGAACGGCACCATGGCGACGCCGACCTCGGCCTCGTACTCCCGGACCATCTCCTGGGCGTCGTAGGGACCGTAGAACGGCTTGCCGGTGGCCGGATCGTTGCCCGGGCCGGCGTGGTCGCGACCCACGATCAGGTGGGTGCAGCCGTAGTTCTTGCGGATGATGGCGTGCCACAGAGCCTCCCGCGGGCCGCCCATGCGCATGGCCAAGGGCAGCAGCGAGAGGTCCGCGGACAGGTGCGGGTAGTGGTGCAGGATCGCCTGGTAGCACCGCACCCGGGTGTAGTGATCGAGGTCTCCGGGTTTGGTCATGCCGACGACCGGGTGGATCAGCAGGTTGGCGCCGACCTCGTGGGCCGCCCGCGCCGTCAGCTCGTAGTGCGCGCGATGGAGCGGGTTGCGGGTCTGGAACGCCACCACCTTGCGCCAACCGCGGCGCACGAAGGACTCGCGGACCTCGGCGGGGGTGTGGCGCAACGACGCGTAGTCGTAGTGCACCGGCAGCTGGATGCCGAGCAGCTGGCCGCCGACGTAGACCGGGCCGCTGCGCTCGAGCAGGTAACGCACGGCCGGGTGCGCCAGGCTCTCGGTGCCGAACACGGCGCGCGCCTCGGCGGCGCGATCGGGGCGGTAGATGTCCCCCACCACGAGTACCGCGAGCATCAGCCCCTCGGCGTCCCGCAGGGCGACGTGCTGCCCGGCCGAAAGCTTGCCGGCGAACTCCTCGGAGACGTCGAGGGTGATCGGCATCGGCCACAGGGTGCCGTCGGCGAGCCGCATGCCGGCCACTACCGCTTCGTAGTCGGCCTGATTCAGGAAGCCAGTCAGGGGCGAGAAGCCACCGTTCAACAGCAGCTCGAGATCACAGATCTGCCGGGCGGTGAGATCCCAGGAAACGAAGTCCTTGGCCTCGGCCTTCAGGCGGACGCGGTCGGCTTCGGAGACGATCAGGTTCTTGAGGGCACCCCCGTGGGGCGCGATCAATGAATCGGGCACTGCGTATTCCTTTCTCAAAGGATGAAACGATAAGAACGGCGGGTGTTGTTCGAGCCGAGGGTGAAGGCTCCGGTCTATGGTGCACTCCCAGCTCGGTTTGGTGACAGCGCATCAAAACGAAACCGGCGCCGCGAGATCGCGGCGCCGGTTGGGAGAGGCCTCGGGAGAGGGAGGTGCCTCAGGGATTCGGTCGGGCCGGAGACGGGTCCGGCTTCTCGATCAGAATGCCCGTCGTCACCAGACCGGCGGACGGCGCGATCACCTGGCGGGTCTCCCACCAGGCCACGATGCACCGCCGACAGATCTGGTCGGCGCGCAGGACGCCATCGGGACCGATGCGCGAGATGATGCCGTCACACAGGAAACCCATGACCCGCTCGCCGATCTGAGGCGGCGCGGTCTCCCCGACCACCAGGTTCTCGGCGACCCCGGCCTGGCGCGCGTCGAGGACCACCTTGCAGTCTTCCTTCACCGGGGACGACAGGGTGTTCGAGCGGCTCACGCTCTTGCCCATGCCGTCGACGACGTCGACGTAGTACTCGACGAGCTCGTTTTCTTCGATCGGCTTGGGCGGCACGGCCCAGTAGTTGCCGCCGCCGGCGGCTTCCATGGCCACGAAGTAGTAGGCGCCATGTTCGTCCCAGCGGAAATAGAGGCGCGGCTCGGTGCCGCCGATTTCATTCGTGATGCGCGCCTTGATCAGGCCGTTCTCGGTGACGGGAAGGCAGGCCGCTTGCTCCACCTTGATGGACGGCCCCTGGGCGGCGGCACTCGTGGCCACGAGGACGGTGCTCGCGAACAGGAGTTGAATTCGATTCATGGTGAGTCCCCCTCGGTGACGCCTTAATGTAGAGAGCGGTCGGTGTGCTGTCAAGTTGGCACCGGTTCACGGCCCCGGCGGACGACTGGTACCGGGCAGGATCTTGGTCACGTAACCATCGACGAAGGGCGTCCGTTCGAGCCCCGGCAAACTGCGCCGCAGGGCGCTCGCCGCTCCCTCCGGGTCGCCGGTTTCATACAGCGAGACGGCGAGATAAAAGAGCATTTCGGCGCTGTCCGGTTCGCCGCCGCGGCGGAAGTAACGCACGGCCTCCGCCCAGCGCGACGACCGATAGGCGATGGCGGCGACCAGGAACTGTGCCTCCCGATGGCTCGCCCGGGTGTCCGCCACCTCGCGGGCGAGACGGAAGGGTTCGTCGAGATCCCCGCGCCGCCGGGCCTCTCCCAGCAACTTCCGGGCTTGTTCGAGCTTGGCCGTTTCGGCGGCCGGAAGCTCGTTTTCGGGCGCCGGCGGTGGTGAACTTTCGGTTTTGGCCGGAGGCGCCACCGGGCTCGGGCTCGGAGTTTCGGCGGCACTCGGCGCCGGTGCGGGCGGCGGCGGTTCCGGAGTTGGCACGGGGGGCGGGGTCTTGGCCGGCGGTCCGGCGGGCGCCGTGACGGGCGGCGCAGTCGCCGTGGGAGCCGGGCTCACCGCGGGAATGCGGCGCCGCAAGGCCTCGATCTGGCGATCCTCGCGAATCGCCCCGGGCAGGGCGTTGACCAGCTCCGTGGCGTCGCCGAAGCGACCGAGCTCGATCCAACATCCGAGAAATGCCCGCGCGGGTTCGACCGTGGTGCGGACGTCGGCGCAGTTCGCGAGATCCGTGACTGCCTCGGCGCACTTCCGATCCTGCGCGAGGGCGAAGCCCCGCAGGCAGTGACCGTCCGACACTTCGCGGGGAGTCTTGACTTCCCCCAGGGCTTTGCTCGCCCAGTCCGTGGCCTCGCCCCAGCGCCCTTCCACGATGGCGGTCTCGGCCGCCAGCAGCTTCCACCGCCCATTGCCGGGTTCTGCCGCGATACGCCGGCCGAGCTCCTCGCGGCGCCGGGCCGGAGACAGACGGCGAACTTCGAGTTCTTCACTGCGCACGGCGAGGTGGCGAAACGCCGGGGCGTCCACCAGGGCCGACCGCGGAACCAGCCGGGCAGCGGCTTCCTCGAACGAGTCCTTGAGCTCGGCGGTGATCCGGCCCCGGGAATAGCTGTTGTCGCGCGCTTCGATCTCGCTCAGCCGGCGGAAGGTCTCGGCGAAGCCGGAGCCGTCCTCCGAACGCGCCTGGGCGACTCCGAGCCGCACCAGGCAGTCGGCCAACAGCAGTGGCTCGTCGAGCAGGCCGAAGCAGTCCAGGCGCAGCAGCTTGGCGGCGGTCGCGGCATCGCCCCGCTCGAGGGCATAGCTGCCCTGACGCAGGAGCCCGTCGTAGTGCGGATCGACCGCGGCGGCGGCGAAACCGGCCGTCGAGGCGACGAACCACAGGGCGGCGAGCCGGAGCCGGAGAGAGGGTCGACGGGTCATGGTCAGCTCTCCAGGGGCAACGGTCGGTCGTGGAGGATCGCGCTCGGATGGAGCGTGGTCAGACGATGAGCAACTTCGTCCCCGAACCGCCGGGCGAGTTCACGCGCCGCGGCGGCCAGGCGCGGAGGCCGGCGCGCCGTGCCGTGGGCGTCGCTGGCGAGGAAGTGGACTTGGTCCGCCGCGAGCAAAGCCCGGCACCGCTCGGCGAGGCCCCGGCCGCGTTCGCCCAGGAAATTGGCCGCGGTGATCTGCAGGCGGGCTCCGCGAGCGATCAGCCGGTCGAGCAGCTGCGGATCCTCCGCAAGCCAGGCGTACTCCTCCGGGTGGGCCAGGATCGGGCGCCAACCCGCTACCACCAACTCGTGAATCAAAGCGTAAGGGTCGGTCGTGGGCTCGAGGCGGTTGAACTCGAGCAGCACCCAGCGGGAGCCTGCCAACGGCACCAGCTCGCCCGCGGGCCAGCGGTCGAGATCGTCGAGCGTGCCGGCCCCGACGTGGATCTCGGCACCGGCGTGGAGGTCGAGCTCGGTCCCGACGGCTGCCCGCAGCTGCGTCAGCAACTCGGCCAGCCGGGTCGGTTCCCCGTTCCACCACAACTCGTGGTGTTGGTGCGGAGTCGCCAGGGCAGCGGTGCAACCTTCGGCGGCCACGGCCCGACACAGGGCCACGGCTTCCTCGAAGGTCCCAGGACCGTCGTCGATGCCCGGCAGAAGGTGGCAGTGGATATCGATCACCCCAGGTGCCTCAGGCCACGGAATCGGCCCGGGGAGTTTCGCTCCCGTAGGACTCGTATTGCAGATAACGCCGCCCACCGACGCCGCCGGACTCGCGGTGGCGATTGAGCACGGTGCCCAGGATCTTGACTTCCGACATCAGCAGCCGGTCGCGGCAGGCCCGGGCCTCCTCGCGGAGAACCTTGCCCGCGCGCAGGCAGAGCACCACGCCGTCGACCAACGACCCGATCAGCGTCGAGTCGGTGACCGCGAGCACCGGCGGGGTGTCGATGACCACGAAGTCGAACCGCGAACGCGCCCGGCGCACCAACTCGCGCATGCGGTCCGAGGCCAGCAGCTCCGACGGGTTGGGCGGGATCGGCCCGGACGGGATGAGCGACAAGTTCGGGACCGCCGACACCGTCAGCGCGTGGTCGGGCTCCTCACCACCGGCCAGGATGTTCACCAGCCCCGAGCGATTGGAGACGCCGAAGACCTCATGTAAACGGGGCTTGCGCAAATCGCCGTCGATCAGTAGGACGCGCCGGCCGAGTTGGGCCATGACGATCGAGAGATTCACCGAGGTCGCGGTCTTGCCCTCGCCCGCCGAAGCCGACGTGACGGCCACCACCCGCAGCTCCTGGGCGGAGGACAACAGCAGCGCCGTGCGCAACGAGCGATAGGCCTCGGAGACGGCCAAACGCGGGCGGTCGTGGGGCAACAGCTCGATCTTCTCGCTCCCCGTTCCCCCGGCTGCCGTCGCGGTGCCGGCCTTGACCGGCTCCGGTCCGGCCCCGTAGCCGTAGCCGTAGCTGCCCTTGCCGTAAGTCTTGCCGCCGCTCGATACGTCAGGGATGACCGCCAAATTGGGCAAGCCGAGACGCCGCTCGACCTCCTCCGCGGATTTGACCGTGCGATCCATGTAGTCGAGCAGGAACGCCAGCCCGAGACCCGCGAGCAGGCCGAAGAGCAAGGCACGCGAAAGGTCTCCGCGCAGAGAGGGCGCCACCGCTCCACCCGGCACCATGGCGCGATCCACCACCCGGACGTTCGACTCCTTGGTGCCTTGGAGATTGGCGGTGACGTCGGTCTCGTTCTGACGCTGCAGCAACTCGTTGAGCAGCTTGCGACGGCCTTCGATCTCGCTGTTCAGGTTGGCGTACTCGGCCGCCACGCTGTTTTGATCGAGAAGCGCCGAGCGCGCCGAATTGACCTGGGCACCGATGCCTTGCTCGCGGCGCTGGGCGGTTTGGAATTCCGCCTGGGCGATCTGCTTCGCCTTGTCGACGTTTTCGCGCACGATCTGGGCGAGGCGCGCCTTGGCGCTTTCGATACTGCCGCGCAGCTCGACCATCTCGCGGTACTCGGGTTTGTATTTCTGCAGCCCGTCGCTGTACTGCTGCTCGAGTTTGCCGATCTCGCGCTTCAGGTCGGACACGAGACCACCCGACACCCGCTCGGCGACATCCTCCGGCGGGCTCGACAGGATTTCGCGCAGGGCCGCTTCCTTCGCGATGCGCTCGGCGGTGGCCTCGCTCATACCCTGGGTGAACGCCTCGAGGCGCTGGAGATCGACGTTCGACTCGCGATCGAGGGAAACGATCTCGGTCTTCCGGCGCAGGTTCTGGAGTTCGGTGTCCTTCTTGGCGATCTCGTTCTTGACCTCCTCGATCTGGGAGGTCAGGAAGGTCGAAGCGCGACCGGCGGTGTCCGACCGGGTGGTGATGCCCCACTCGATGAACGCCTGGGCGAAGGCGTTGGCGGCATCGGCGGCAAACTTCGGATCCCCGCTGCGGTAGACGATGTCGACCAGCTGCGTGCTGCGCACCGGCGACACCGAGAGGCCGCCGAGCAGACCGTTGGCCAGCTGGCCCAGGGTATCGGGATCGTTGCGCCCCTGGGCTTGGGACTCGGGCAGCCTGAGGGCCACGGCCACCCGCTCGGCCAAACCGCGGGACCGCAGCAACTCGTACTGCGTCGGGTAGTACTCCATGTTCCACCAGTTCTCGACCCAGGGGCTCTGGGCACTGGCGATGGGCGACAACGACCGGCGCTCGATTTGGATCCGCGCCTGGGCCTGGTACACCGATGGAGTCGTGAAGGTGTGCAGGGCGCCGAGGCCGAGAGCCAGGGCGACGACGGCCACCACGACCTTCCACCGTCGCCGGAGTTTTTCGAGGTACTCGGCCAAATGGAACTCGTTGTCGGGCTCACCGGAGGGCGGCATCCCCCCGAGCGTTACCTGTCCCGAGTTCGGGTCGAAAATCCGCGGGCTTTTCAAAAGAAGGACTCCTTGACCACGACGACGTCCCCCTGGGCCAGCTCGACATCCGGTTCGCGGCCCGCAAGGATCCGTTTGTAGTCGACGTAGAGCTCGCTCGGACCCGAGGCCGAGGGGCTCCCGCGCTTGATCAAGATCCGTTTCGAGGCCCGGTCGTTGAGCCCTCCGGCCCGCGCGACGGCGGCCAACAGGGAGACCCGTTCGGTGGACTTGAAGACCAAAGCGCCGGGCTGTTTGACCTCGCCCAAGCAGTAGACCGTCACTTCGACGGTCGCCTGGACGTTGATCAAGTCGTTGGCGAAGATCGGGATGTTCCACACCGGATCGGCGCGGACCATCAGCTCCTCGACCGGGATCGTCACCTGATCGGTGAGCTCGTTGCTGGCCCGTCGCAGGACGTAGATCACCTTGCCGTGTTCGGCGGCCAGCCCGCCCGCCGCCGTGATCGCCTCGATCAAGGTCATACGGCCGGAAACGTCCAGGGGGCCGGGATTGCGCACCGCGCCGATGACCGAGATGGGCCGCGAGCGGAACTCGCGGATCTCCACCGTCACGGTCGCGCGCTGGAGTGTGCTGACCTCCAGCTGGCGCTTCAGCTCGAAGCCCAGGTCGTTCGCGGTCAATCCTTTGACGAGAACGTCGCCGAGCGGCGGAAAGCGGATGGTGCCGTCCTCGGCCACCCGGACCTCGGCGTTGAACTTGTCGTCCTCGAAGACTTTGATCGACAAGACGTCACGCGGCCCGATGCGGTAGGCCTGCCGATCCTGGGCCGGAGCCGGGGACACCCACCCGACCACCCCGAGAAGAATCGGAAGGAAACGCGCTATCTGCCTCATGTTCTGCATGTTGCCACCACTCAAGTCCAAGGGCCACCGCCGCCGAGCACGAAGCCGGCGCGCACGCTCGTGGTATCGCGATCGGCCCCCGGCAGATTCGAGTCCACTTGGCTGTTGCCGGCACCGATCACGAGCCGCAGTGACCGCCCGAAAGTCAACGACCACTCGGCCCCGAAGGAGCGCAGGTCATCGCGGCGGGCTGCAATCCCCGGACCAAGAGTGACGAAGTCGTTGCGCCCCGTTTCCGCGAAGAGCAGGAGCTCGCTGCGCTCCCCGAAGTCCACGGTCGCCGCGAGGCCCACGACATCGCCCAGGTAGTAGGCGTAGTTCGTTTCCAAGCTGAGCCCCAGAGCGCGCCGGACGTACAGCGCTCCGACCAGCCGATTGCCCGGGAATTCGAGCCGCAAACCCCCGGTGGTCTCGTCGACGTCGACGAACCGGGCACCCTCCCGGGCCTCGAGGGAGCGCAGGACGACGTCGAGGGTAGCGGTCACGCGGTGGCTCTCGAAGCGGGCTTCGAACAAGGGAGAGGTGCCGCGGCTGCCGCGATCGACCTGGCCAAGGGGAAACTCGGTCTCCGAGCGCTCGACGCCCGCTCCCACCTTCCACTTGCCCCCCAAAGCCAGCCGCAGGCCGGCGCGAGAAATGCGCTCGGTGCGATCCAGGCTGCGCAACGGCAGACTCCCGGCGTCGTCACCGTCGGCCAGCACGGCGTATTCGGCCTCGGCGACACCGCCAAACAGGCTCAACGAACGAGTCAGATCAACCTCGGCGGCAACCTCGGCGCGATCTTGCCGGTGGTTGACTTCCCGCGGCAGCTCGAAAGACAGCGGCGAGCGCGCCTCGGCTCGGGTGGCCTCCACGGAGACCGTCAGCCGGTTGAAGTATCCGAATAGGCCGAGACCGTAACGGCCGTTCAAGCGCCGCCGCTCGGTCGCCTTCTGCCACCAGACGTATTCGGGCAACGCGTGGAGGGCGACGAAGACCTTCGGGCCGACCGCCAAGTAGGCCCGAGCCCCGGCGCCGGCGGTGGCCGAGAAGTCCGTGGCGTCGTCGTCGAGACCGTCGGGATTGCGGTACCAACCGGCGTCGCGAA
The DNA here is from genome assembly GCA_033762835.1 of Thermoanaerobaculia bacterium. Lineage (GTDB taxonomy): Bacteria > Acidobacteriota > Thermoanaerobaculia > Multivoradales > DATKCC01 > JANRLG01. The sequence continues at coordinate 4,615 of JANRLG010000287.1, read as the reverse complement.
ACCCCAGCCAGGGCTGCACGCGGACCGGCCCCAAGCGCCATCGGGCCTCCTCGAGAGCGGCCTGGAAAGTCTCCCGGGATAATTGGGAGGTGTCCTGGGCCAAACTCCCAGGTTGCGTATACTGCGAAAACTGCGCGGAAACGGGGCCGGCAACCAGCCCACAGAGAACCGCCACGACCCTTGTGATCATCGCCCTGGGCATCTGTTCCTCGTGACGAATAGAAGCGGCATCATACGCCATCGCCCCTCGCTCGCCGGTGCCCTGCTGGCGCTCCTCGTGGTGGCGGGGCCTTGGTTCTTCGGCGGCATCGCGCCGTTCTCGGTGCTGGTACCGATTTTAGGCGCCGGCGCGTTGCTGTTCGCCCTCGGTCTCGAGTGGCGCACGCCGCAACGGCTCGGCCGCGCCCTCGGCCTCGCCGCCGGACCGGCCGGCGCCCTGGCCGGACTCGGTCTGCTGGGCCTCGGCCAAGCCCTGCCGTTGCCGGCCGGGATGACGGCGGGGCTGTCCCCGCAGCGCGCCGAGCTCGGCCGGGACGCCGCCGCGAGCCTCGGCAGCGAGCTCGGAGCGCTCCCCCTGTCCCTCTCCCCGCCAGCTTCGGTCGCCACCGCGCTCCTGTTGCTGGGTCTCGCCGCCGTCTTCCTGGCGACGCTCACGGTGGCCCGCGAGCGGGTGGACCGCCGCCTGTTGCTGGGCAGCGTGTTGGCCGTCGCGGTGGCCCAGGTGATCTTCGGCGCCCCGCGCTGGGTGTCTCGCGCGACGACCCTGTCGGGGCTCACCCTGCCCGGCGACGCCACCCGGCTGCGCGGCAGCTACGTCAACGCCAACCACTTGGCCCTCCTGCTACTGCTCGGCTTGACTCTCGCTTTCGCTTGGGGCGCCTGGGCGGCACGGCGGGCGAGCCAAGAGCCGTCCCTCGAACGGCGGCTGACCGTTCTGGCGCCGCCCGTCGGCCTGTGGCTGGCCCTGTTCGCCGGCCTAGCCTTCACCGAATCGCGCGCCGGCTTGGCCGCGGCGATCGCCGGGACCGTGGTCCAGACCTTTTGCCTCGGCCTCGACCGGCGCTGGCGATGGCTCGGCCTCGGGGCGGTGCTGGCGCTGCTGGTGGTGGGGCTGGGGATCGCCGTCTGGCTGGGCGGCGGGGCCGGCTTCGAGCGTCTCGCGGGCACTTCGGCCTACGACCTCACGCTCAACTCCCGGCGCGTGGTTTACGCCTCGACCTTCGATCTCTGGTTACGCTTCCCATTCTTCGGCAGCGGCCTCGGCAGCTTTCGAGACGCCTTTCCGCTCGTGCAGCCGGCCCACTTGCCGGGCAGCTGGACCCACGCCCACAACGATCCTCTCGAGCTGCTCGCGACCGCCGGCCTGCTGGGCGTCACGCTCCTCGGCCTCGGGTTGTGGCGTGTGGTCCAGCGGCTGCGCAAGGTGATGACCACGGGCCGGCGCTCCGAGGACCGGTTCGGCGCCCTGGCGGCTCTGGGCGCCTTGGCCGCCGTCGGGGTCCACGAGGGACTCGACTTCGGCCTGACCTTGTCGGCCAACGCCGTGGCGCTCACCGTGTTGGTGGCGGCCGCCGCCGCGGCGCGCTGCCAACCGCCGCCCGAGCCTCCGCCTTGAGTCCGTCGCCCCGACGCCCCTCTATAATCCCGGCAGACCGCACATCCCGAGGAGACTCCGATGTCCCAGCCCGCCGAGAAAGACCTGATCTACGACTGGAACGACGCCGCGGGCACCGAGCTGCGCCCCGCTCGAGGCCGTGTCGAACTCGATGACGAAACCCTGCGCGACGGCCTGCAATCGCCTTCGGTGCGGGCGCCCACGATCGAGCAGAAGCTCCACATCCTTCACCAGATCGCGGGCTTGGGCATCGAGAGCGCGGACATCGGTCTGCCCGGGGCCGGCCCCCACGTGCTCGCGGATGTCGTGCGCCTGGCGCAGGAAATCGTCGACCAAAAGCTCGCCATCGAACCCAACTGCGCCGCCCGCACGCTGGTGGTCGACGTCCAACCGATCGTCGAAGCGTCGCAACGCGCCGGCATCGCCATCGAAGCCTCGTGTTTCATCGGCTCGTCGCCGGTGCGCCAGTACGCCGAGGACTGGGACTTCGATCGCATGCTGAAGAACGTCGAGGAGTCGATCCGCTTCGCCGTCGACCACGACTTGCCCGCCATGTTCGTCACCGAGGACACCACCCGCGCTGCCCCGGCGGACCTACGGCGGCTTTACTCGACGGCGGTCTCTGCCGGCGCCCGCCGGGTGTGCATCGCCGACACCGTGGGCCACGCCACGCCGGCCGGGGTCACCAACCTGGTGCGCTTCATCCGCGAGGTCGTGGGCCCGGACGTGAAAATCGACTGGCACGGCCACGAGGACCGCGGCCTCGGGGTGATCAACTCCCTGACCGCCGCCGCCGCCGGCGCCGACCGCCTGCACGGCACAGCGATCAAGATCGGCGAGCGCGTCGGCAACGCCGCCATCGACCAACTGCTGGTCAACATGAAGTTGCTGGGCTGGATCGACCGCGACCTGACCGGGCTCTCCGACTACTGCTCCTACGTCTCCGAGGTCACCGGCGCGCCGCTGCCGGAGAACTACCCGGTGGTCGGGCGCGACGCCTTCCGCACCGCCACCGGAGTTCACGCCTCGGCGATCTGGAAAGCGCGAGCCAAGGGCGCCGAATGGCTGGCGGACTTGGTCTACAGCTCGGTGCCGGCGAGTTGGTTCGGCCGCCGTCAGACGATCGACGTCGGCCCCATGTCGGGCCTGTCGAACGTCCACTGCTGGCTGCAGGACCGCGGCATTCCGGCCGAGGAGGCGCTGGTCAAGGCGATCTTCGAAGCCGCCAAGGGCGCCAAGAAGACCCTAGAAGAGGCCGAGGTGCTGGCCATCTGCCAGGCCCACGGAGCGCCGGCTTGATCCTGGCGCGGCTGACCGTCGGCCCGTTCGCGGAAAACGTCTACCTGATCGGCAAGCCGCCGCGGGTGGCGGTGGTGGACCCGGGCGGCGAAAGCGAGCGCATCTTCGCCGCCATCGCCGAGAAGGGCTGGCGGCCCGAGGCGATCGTGCTCACCCACGCTCACCTCGACCACATCGCCCACGCCGCCCATGTCGCCGAGCGCTACGGCATCGGCGTCACGGTCCACCGGGCGGACTTGCCCTTGCTGCGCGCCGAGCAAATGCCGAGCTTCGCCGCCATGTTGGGCGCCCGGCCCTGCCCGGAGCCGGAGAGGTTCGTCGAAGACGGCGACACGTTGGAAGTCGCGGGGCTCACACTCGGGGTGATCCACACGCCGGGTCACACCCTCGGCGGGGTTTGCTTCGTCGACGAGGAAACCCGCGAAATGCTCGTGGGCGACACGATCTTCCACCGCGGCATCGGCCGCACGGACTTACCGGGTGGCGACTACGAGACCCTCGAGGTGTCGATTCGCGAACGCCTGTTCCCGCTGGAAGGGGACTATCGCCTGTGGCCGGGGCATGGGCCGGAGACGCGGCTCTCGGAGGAGCGGGAGGAGAATCCCTTCTTCGGGAGAAGGAGAAGATGAAGGACGAGGGAAAGGCCATCGACCGCTACCTCGACCACCTGGCGGTCGAGCGCGGCCTTTCCAAGAACACCGTGCTTGCCTACCGCCAGGATCTCGTGCGCCTGGCCACGAGCCTCGCAGCTTCGGGCCGGGACCTGACGGCGGCCACGCGCGAGGACCTGACAGCCGCCCAACGGCAGCTGCGCTTGGAAGGCTTGGCGCCGCGCTCGGTGGCCCGGGCGTTGTCCGCGGCTCGGGGGTTTTTCGCCTACCTGGTCGCCGAGCGCGAGCGCCACGACGACCCGACGGCGAATCTCGCCGCCCCCAAACTCATGAAGCGGCTGCCCAAGGTGTTGTCGGAGGAAGAAGTGGAGCGCCTGCTGGCGGCGCCGGACACCTCGGAACCCCGCGGCCAACGCGACCGCGCCATGATCGAAACGATGTACGCCACCGGCCTGCGGGTCAGCGAGTTGGTGACCTTGACCCTGCCCCAGCTGCGGCTCGACGGCGGCTTTCTGGTCGCCTACGGCAAGGGCTCGAAGGAGCGCATCGTGCCCGTGGGCGAGGCCGCCGAGGCTTGGTTGCTGCGCTATCTGCGCGAGGTCCGCCCGGGGATGCAAAAGACCCGGTCCGATGCCGTGTTCCTGTCCCGCTTGGGCGCCGGCATGACCCGCGAGCGCTTCTGGCAGATCCTCCAAGAGTACGGCCGCGCCGCCGGCATCCCCCACCTCTCGCCTCACAAGCTGCGCCACAGTTTCGCCACCCACCTGCTCGAACACGGCGCCGACCTGCGCGCCGTCCAAATGATGCTCGGCCACGCGGACATCGCCACCACCCAGATCTACACCCACATCCACCAGCACCGCCTGAAGAGCCTGTACGATCGGTTCCACCCGCGGGCTTGAGCTGAGTGGCCCGGTTGACTAGGCTTCCCGCATGCACCCAGAGGGTAAGCGCCGATTCGGGCTAGACGCAGGCAAAATCCGTATTTCGGAGGACTTCGACGCTCCTCTCGAAGACTTCGAGAGGGCTTTCGATGACCTGATCTTTCCTCCTGAGACCCCCGACGAGTTCTTCTACAAACCTGAAGAGG
>JANRLG010000286.1:0-2177 GCA_033762835.1 Thermoanaerobaculia bacterium | reverse complement strand
ATCCAGGTACCGCGCCAGGTTCTTGGCGAGTTGGACGTTGGCGGCTTGGCGTTGGCAGGCGTCGGTGAAGAGGCGCCAGGCGGCGAGGGCTTCGCGGTGGACGCCGAGGGCTTCGAAGGCGGCCCGCATGGCGGTGGCGAGCTCGACGACTTCGGTGTGGCGGCCGGTTTCGAGGTAGAGGGTGGCAAGGTCCAGGGAGACGAGGGCGGCGTCGTAGGGGTTCTGGTCGGCTAGGAAGCCGGTCTGGACGGCGCGGAAGTGGTCGACGGCTTCATCCGGCCGGCCCTCGGACCGGCACAGGCGGCCTTCGAGCCATTGGACGCGAAGCTGGGTGAAGGAGTCGGGGAACTCGGCAGCGAGTTGGCGAGCGGCATCGGCGGCTTGTCTCGACTCTCCCGCGAGTCCGGTGCCCTCCAGAAACCAGGCCTCGTTGTGCCGGAAGGACCACGCCAGCCGTGGGTCGTCCAGGCGCTCCAGCAGCGGAATTCCCGACCGGACAGCCTCGAGCGCGTCCTGCGGCCGGTCTGCAAGGCCGTGTGTGTGAGAAATTTTCAAACACACCCGCGCCTGTTGACCGAGGTCGCCGAGCAGATTCCAGCCGGCCTCCGCCAGCTCAAGCGACAGAATTGCTTCCTCGAAGTCTCTCCGGGCTCGTTGCAACGAACCCCGGAAGCTCGCCAGCTCGGCGCGAGCGGCGAGGTTGCCGATGCCGAAGAACTCCAGGGTGTCATCGGCCTGTCGGATCAGCTTTTCGGCGCCGCGCAGGTCGCAGAGGACTCGCAGGCTGTTTCCCCAGAAGGCGAGTCCGCGAGCCAGGCAAACCGTGATGTGGTCGGCCTCGCGCCGCTCCTCGGTGTCGCTGTAGGTCATGGCTCGCACGGCGCACTCGGCCCAACTACCGGACTCCTTGGGGTCGGCCGGTAGGGCGGCGCGGGCGCGTTCGAGGAGCGCTTCGCCGATGGCGGGGCCGCGGAGCTTGTTGCTGGCGCGGATGCGCGTCAGGCGCTTCGCGTGCGTGAGCTCCGCCAACTTCTCAACGTTGGCGCGGGCGATCACGAGGTGCATCGGCGGCAGCTCGAAGCCCTGGAGGTTGCCCTCGAGCAGGGACCGCAGTTCGGTGAGCAGGTTCTTGGATGCGTCCGAGCCGCGCTCGAGGGTCACGAGCTCCAGGGCCCGTAGACAGGCGTCGTCGGCGCGCAACCCATCGTGGTACGCGCGCTCGAGGGCATCGGCGAAGGGCCGGGCGTCGTGGGGAACCGCCATGGGAGTGCTCCTCCGTGTCGTCTTCTCGAAACTGACCAGAGGTGAGGCTACACCAGTTGAACGTTCGCGCGCACGGAGTTTCTCGCTCGAAGATGCGGCGCAAATCGAATCCGGCGACGGAGTGCGGGGATCAGGCCGTCAAAGAGTGTCGGGTGGTGGGTCCGTGGGCGCCATCGCGGGAGCCGGCGGGGTTGGAGGGGGTGGCGTCCGACGGCCATCGGGATCGACTGACCCGCCCTCTGGAAGCCACTCTGCCGACATTTCCGGCGAGGCAGTACCTTCGCGCTGTTCTCCGTCCACCCAAGTCGACAGCCAACCAAGAGCGCCCAGACAAGGCTCTTCGGCCCACGCGGGCAGCCCGGCACAAAACGGCGCGGCCGAGGCCGGCGCGGCGAGTCCTAGAGAAACGACGAGCGGGAGGGTAAGCCTCGAGAAGGGACGCATCGCAAGGCTCCTTTCGGGGGAGCAAGTGGAGCGTCATTCTCCGGACGGGCCTGCATCAAGAGTGCGCAACCGCATCGCAGGATGCCGAGATCGGCATGATCAATGTCAGGTGGCAAGTGCAATGCGGGTTTCTTAGAGCGAAAAGCCCCCGCAGGAGGTCGCGGGGGTGGGGGCGGTCAGGGCGTAGGCTTGGGTGGGGGAGGCAGCTGGCCGGTGACCTTGGCGCCCGGTACGGGCATCCACTCGGCCGTCTCGAGCGCTTCCCAGTCGAGACGGTAACGCCCGGCGAGGGCGTGGTAGGGCGCGAGGTAGAGGCCGTCTTTACCCGTGGCGAGGGTGAAGTTGCTGCCCTCGACATCGCGGAGCTCGAGGCGTTCGAGCTTGCCTTCGTCGGGGTCGAAGCGATCGAGGAAGCGCCGGCCGTCCTCTTGGATCACGAGGTAAGCGCGACCGTCGCGGCCGGCACCGAG
>JANRLG010000285.1:0-2169 GCA_033762835.1 Thermoanaerobaculia bacterium | reverse complement strand
ATCCAGGTACCGCGCCAGGTTCTTGGCGAGTTGGACGTTGGCGGCTTGGCGTTGGCAGGCGTCGGTGAAGAGGCGCCAGGCGGCGAGGGCTTCGCGGTGGACGCCGAGGGCTTCGAAGGCGGCCCGCATGGCGGTGGCGAGTTCGACGACTTCGCCGTGGCGACCGGTCTCGAGGTAGAGCGCTGCGAGGTCGAGGGAAACGAGGGCAGCGTCGTAGGGGTTCTGGTCAGCCAAGAAGCCGGCCTGGACGGCGCGGAAGTGGTCGACGGCTTCGTCCGGCCGGTCCTCGGACCGGCAGAGGCGGCCCTCGAGCCATCGGAAACGGAGCTGGGTGAAAGAGTCGGGGAAGTCGGTGGCGAGTAGGCGGGCAGCATTGGCAACCGAGCGCGCCTCTTGAATCTGGCCGAGTTCCTCAAGGCACAGAGCCTCGCTGTGTCGGAAGGAACAAACCAGCCAAACATCTTCTGACTGGCCCAGCAGCGAGAGTCCGGCACGAGCGACTGCCAAGGATTGTTCAGCGAAGCCGGCTAGGCTGTAGGTAAGCGATAGCTTCAGGCTGACTCGGGCCTGCTGAACGCGGTCTTCGAGCAAATCCCAGCCGCTTGCGGCGAACTCGAACGACCTGATCGCACGATCGAAGTGTCGCTGCGCACGAAGTAGGGAACCACGGAAGCTGGCAATCTCAGCCCGGGTGGCCAAATCGCCAATCCCGAAGAACTCTAAGGTCTCATCAGCTTGCTGGAGCAGATCGGCGGCGGTGTGGAGGTCACAGAGAATCCGAAGGCTGTTGCCCCAAAAGGCGAGCCCGCGGGCCAGGCAGACAGTAATGTGGTCGGCCTCACGCCGCTCTTCACTGTCGCTGTAGGCCATTGCGCGGACGGTGCACTCGGCCCAGCTACCGGACTCCTTAGGGTTGGCCGGCAGGGCCGCGCGGGCGCGCTCGAGGAGCGCCTCACCGATGGCGGGGCCACGAAAGGTCTTGCTGGCCCGGATGCGCGTCAGGCGCTTCGCATGGGTCAGTCCCTCCAGCTTTTCGACGTGGGCGCGAGCGAGCACGAGGTGGATCGGGGGGAGTTCGAAGCCCTGGAAGTTGCCCTCGAGCAGAGACCGCAGCTCGGCGAGCAGGTGCTTGACCGAGCCCGAGCCGCGCTCAAGGGTCGCGAGCTCCAAGGCCCGTAGACAGGCGTCGTCGGCGCGCAACCCATCGTGGTACGCGCGCTCGAGGGCGTCGGCGAAGGGCCGGGCGTCGTTGGGAACCGCCATGGGGGTGCTCCTCCGTGTCGTCTTCTCGAAACTGACCAGAGGAAAGGCTACACCAGTTGAACGTTCGCGCGCACGGAGTTTCTCGCTCCAAGTTGCGGAGCCAGCCGAACCTCGAGAAGGAACGCTAGGTCGTTGGTCGTCAGAGCGAGTCGGACGGCGAATCGGTGGGGGCCACGGCGGGGGGCGGCGGGGTCGGTGGCCGAGTCAGGCGACCATCAGGATCTAGGCCTGGTCCATCTGGGAGCCACTCCGCGGACAGTCCCGGCGAGAAGACTCCTTCGCGCTCATCTTCTCCAAACCACGGCGCCAGCCAGCCGATGGCCACCGAGCAAGGCTCTTTGGCCCATTCGGGAAGCCCGGCACAAAGCGGCGCGGCCGAGGCCGGCGCGGCGAGTCCTAGGGAGACGACGAGCGGGAGGGTGAGCCTCGAGAAAGGACGCATCGCAGGGCTCCTTTCGGGGGAGCAAGTGGAGCGCCATTTTCGGGACGGGCCTGCATCCAGAGTGCGCAACCGCATCGCAGGATGCCGAGATCGGCATGATCAATGTCAGGTGGCAAATGCAATGCGGACTCTTTGGAGAGAAAAGCCCCCGCGGGAGGCCGCGAGGGCGGGGGTGGTCAGGGCTTGGGTGGGGGAGGCAGCTGGCCGGTGACCTTGCCGCCCGGTACGGGCACCCACTCGGCCGTCTCGAGCGCTTCCCAGTCGAGACGGTAACGCCCGGCGAGGGCGTGGTAAGGCGCGAGGTAGAGGCCGTCTTGGCCCGCGGCGAGGGTGAAGTTGCTGCCCTCGACATCGCGGAGCTCGAGGCGTTCGAGCTTGCCTTCGTCGGGGTCGAAGCGATCGAGGAAGCGCCGGCCGTCCTCTTGGATCACGAGGTAAGCGCGACCGTCGCGGCCGGCACCGAG
>JANRLG010000284.1:0-1786 GCA_033762835.1 Thermoanaerobaculia bacterium | reverse complement strand
GACTCTCCCGGCGATCCCAGCGCCCGCGTGCGCGCGGTGATCCTACCAAAGCAGAAAGCCGCACCCGCCACGTCTCCGGGAGCTGCCACCGAAACAACCCCGCTCAAGTCGACCACGGACCTCAACAAGCCCCCCAAACCGTGAACGCCCCCGCCTCCGAGATCCCGCCCATAGGCTCGACCGCCGAGTTGAACGAGCTCCGTGCGACCTCGCTCAAGAAGCGCTACAAGTCGAGAACAGTGGTGAAAGATGTTTCTTTGGACGTGAAAAGCGGCGAAGTCGTCGGGTTGCTGGGGCCCAACGGGGCCGGCAAGACCACCTGCTTCTACATGATCGTGGGGCTGGTGCCGCTCGACAGCGGCCAGATCGTCCTGGACCAGCAGGACGTGTCGCGCATGCCCATTCACAAGCGGGCGAGGCTGGGTCTCTCTTACCTGCCCCAGGAACCCTCGATCTTCCGCAAGCTGACCGTCGCGGAGAACGTGCGTGCGGTCCTGGAACTGCGCGACCTGAAGGAACCCGAGATCGCCGAGAAGCTCGATGCCCTCCTGCACGAGCTGCACGTGGTCCATCTCAAGAACAGCCCGGCAATCAGCCTCTCCGGGGGCGAACGGCGCCGGGTCGAGATCGCCCGCGCACTCGCCGGCGACCCGCGCTTCATCCTGCTGGACGAACCCTTCGCCGGGGTTGACCCCATCGCCGTCATCGATATCCAACGCATCATCCGCTTCCTGAAGGAGCGCGGCATCGGTGTCCTGATCACCGACCACAATGTCCGTGAAACCCTCGGGATCTGCGACCGCGCCTATATCATCAACGACGGCTCGGTACTTGCTTGCGGTCACCCCGAGGAGATCGTCTATAATGAGGCTGTGCGTAAGGTCTATCTCGGCGAACACTTCAGGCTCTGAAGCGTAGGGTGACTACCCCCCCGAACGGCCTTGCGGCCTCTCCCCCCAGGGGGCCAGCCCTCTCGCGGCGGCCCGGCGAGGGCTGAGCCCCTACAGTCCCCTGCGGGTCCCAGGTCCTTGCCGCGGTTGCCATGAAGCACTCCCTGCAGCTCAAGCTTTCGCAGCACCTCACGCTGACGCCGCAGCTGCAGCAATCGATCCGCTTGCTGCAGCTCTCGACCCTGGAACTCAACCAGGAGCTCGAGCGGTTCCTCCAGGAGAATCCGCTCCTCGAACGCGAGGAGGAGGACGGCGAAGAGGGTCCGCCACCGGCCACGCCGACTGCCGAAGCGGCCCCCGAGCCGCCGCCTGATCTCCCGAGCGAGATCCCGAGCGACATCCCGTCGGAGGTCTCGACCAGTTCCACCTCCGAAGGCGACGGCGACGAAGTACCCGACGCGCCGGAGGCCGCCGAGTCCACCGAGCGCGAGTCCATGGACGACGCCGACTGGCTCGACGAGGGCAGCTACGGCAACAGCGGCAGTCCGGAGGGCGAGGAATCGGACTACCCGCAGATGCCGGCCGGCACCACCAGCCTGCGCGAGCACTTGCTGTGGCAGGTCAACCTCATGAACCTGCCCCATCGCGACAAGCAGATGGCGGCGATCATCGTCGACTCGCTCGACGACAACGGCTACATGAAGCAGGACCTGGCAGAGCTGGCCGAGATGCTGCCGGCGGAGATCGAGGCCGACGAGGAAGATCTGCTGATTGCCTTGCGCCACGTCCAGAACCTGGATCCGCCCGGCGTCGCAGCGCGCGATCTGGGCGAGTGCCTCGCACTGCAGCTCGCCGCGTTGCCCCAGGACACGCCTTGGCGCACCGAAGCGTTGAAC
>JANRLG010000283.1:0-2442 GCA_033762835.1 Thermoanaerobaculia bacterium | reverse complement strand
GCAGGGTGGTTTGCGGGCGCCGAGGTTGGCCGTTGCGGTGCGGGCCGGCCGGCGGGGTGAACCCGCCGAGTCCGGCTTGTGGGGTAGGCAGGCAGGAAGAAAGAGCGTGGCGGAGCCACGCCGTCGGACACGCAAAAAGGGCGGGGGTAGACCCCGCCCTTTTTCGTGCCGTCCGTGGGAACCGGCGAGTCCGGGAGTTAGCGCTGCGCGCTAATCCCGGCCGCCTCTCGGCTTACGCTTACGCGTAAGCTTCATTCCCTACGAACCCCATCTTCTGGATCCCGGCCTGCTGGGCCATCGCAATCACGCGGTTCACGATCTCGTACTTCGCCAGCTGGTCGGGCTTCAGGCGAAGCTCGGGCTGGGACTCCGCGGGCTGCATCTGGCCGACCTGGGTGAGGTAGGTGTTCAGCTGCTCGAGGGTCACTTCCTGGTCGTTCCAGTAGATGGTGTTCAGGAAGTCGATGTTGATCTGGTTGAAGTCCGGCTTCACGTCGTTCGGCAGGTTTGTCGGCGGCGGAAGGTCGAGCTTCGTTGCGTGGGTCTGGATGGGGATAGTGATGATGAACATGATGAGGAGCACGAGCATGACGTCGATCAGCGGCGTCGTGTTCATGTCGCCCATCGGCTTGTCTTCACCACCACCGGCTCCGACTGACATTCCCATGGTGTGTTTCCTTTAGCGCCTGACGACCGAGCCGGCGGGCGGCTCGGAGATGAAGCCGATCTTCTGGTAACCGGCCCGCTGCATGGCGAAGATCGCCCCGCCGATGCAGCGATACTCGGTGTTGGCGTCGCCACGGATGTGGACTTCCGGCAGCTCGATCTTGGCGCCGGCCGCCTTCATCTTTTCCACCTCGGCGAGGAGGTAGGTGGCGCCCTTTTCCCGAAGCTGGTCGTTGGAGTCCATCTTCGAAAGGCCCCAGTAGATGTCGCAGTTCGCGTCGACGGAGAGCGGCACGTTCTCGGGCTTCGTGGTGGTCGGGATGTTGACCACCTTCGGAAGCTCGACAGGCACCGTCTGGATGACGACGGGAACGGTGATGAGGAAGATGATGAGGAGAACCAGCATCACGTCCACGAGGGGCGTGGTGTTGATCTCGGACATCAGTCCGCCTTCTTCCTGTTCGCCGACATTCATTCCCATGGGTTGATCCCCTGACTGGCCTGTCGGCGCTTACTTGGCGGCCGGCTTGACGGCGGCAGCCGGAGCGGCCGGGGCCGGACGGGCCATGCGGGCACCCGAGAGCAGGTAGCCATGCACGTCGGCAGCGAAGGTGTTCAGCTTTTCCATGATCGCCTTGTTGCGGCCGGCGAGGTAGTTGTAGCCGAGCACGGCCGGCACGGCGACCGCAAGACCGATGGCGGTCATGATGAGGGCTTCACCGACGGGACCCGCGACCTTGTCGATCGAGGCCTGGCCCGCGATGCCGATGTTGATGAGCGCGCGGTAGATGCCGATGACGGTGCCGAGCAGACCGATGAACGGCGCCGTGGCACCGACCGAGGCGAGGAACGACAGGCCCGAGTTCAGCTTGGTCGAGATGAGGCCGGCCGAACGGTTGAGGGTCATCGTCACCCACTCGTTCTGGTCGATCTGGTCGGTGAGCTTGCCTTCGTGGTGGTCGAACGCGCGCAGGCCGTCGTCGGCGAGCTGGCGGAAGGCCGAGCTCTTGTCGAGCTTGGAGGCACCTTCCTTGAGGCTGCTGGCGGACCAGACCTTCTTTTCGACTTCAACGGCTTCGGACAGCATCTTCCGCTGTTCGAACCACTTGGTGAACATGATGTACCAGGAAACGACCGACATCAGCACCATGATGCCGAAGATCACCTGGGCGATGATCCCGCCCTGCTCGAGCGCGGCGACCAGGCCGTAGGGGTTTTCGGTTTCGACGGCTTCCTGGGCGAACGCCGGTGCGGAGGCCACGATGGCCACGGTCGCCACGCCGAGAAGCTGGGTGGTGCGCTTGATGAGATTGGTCATGGATAGGTCCTCTGATGAAACTGTGTCTGTGGTCTGCTGCTGTGTCTTGAACCTGCGGATCACTTCGGGATCTGCCACCGCACGCGCTGGCTCCGGGTTTCGGGAACGGGGGTGCCGTTCTCGAGGGCCGGGTTGAAGCGGAAGCGGCGTTCGATCAGTTCGCAGGTCCGCCGGTCGAGGCGGTCGAAGCCGCTCGACTGGGTGATCTTGCAGCTGCCCTGCTGAACGCGGCCGTCGACGCCGATCACGTAGCTGACCGCGGTCGTGCCTTCTTCGCCGGCACGCGTGGAGGCTTCGGGATAGTCCTCGGTCGAGATGGTTGCGCCGAGGCGGCCCTTGGGCGTTGCGCGCTGGGTGGCACCCGCGGGCGGCGGCGGCGCGGGAGGCGCCGGCGGTGCAACGCGCGGGGGTTCAGGGGTTGCGATTGTGCTCTGCGTGCTGATCACCGGCGGCGGCGG
>JANRLG010000282.1:0-10547 GCA_033762835.1 Thermoanaerobaculia bacterium | reverse complement strand
GGCCACTTCGGACCCTACGGCGGCCGCTTCGTCCCTGAAACCCTGATGGCGCCGATCGAAGAGCTCGCCCGCGCCTACGACCGCGCCAGAAAGGACCGCAAATTCCAGCGCCGGCTCGAGGATCTGCTGGCGAACTACGTTGGGCGGCCGACTCCGCTGTACTTCGCCGAACGCCTGTCGAAGCAGCTCGGGGGAGCGCGGATCTATCTGAAACGGGAGGACTTGCTCCACACCGGTGCGCACAAGATCAACAACGCCCTGGGCCAAGCCCTGCTCACTCAGGCGATGGGCAAACACCGGGAGATCGCGGAAACAGGCGCCGGGCCGCATGGCGTCGCCACCGCCACGGCGGCGGCCCTGCTGGGGCTGGAGGCGGTCATCTACATGGGCACCGAGGACATGCGCCGCCAGCGTTTGAACGTCGAGCGCATGCGCCTGCTGGGCGCCAAGGTGGTGGGGGTCGAGTCGGGCAGCCGGACGCTCAAGGACGCCATCAACGAAGCTATGCGGGATTGGGTGACGAACGTGCGGACGACCCACTACATCCTGGGGTCGGTGCTCGGGCCGGACCCGTTCCCGCGCATGGTGCGCGACTTTCACCGCGTGATCGGTGACGAGGCCCGCCGGCAGATCCACAAGGCCGAGGGCAAACGCGCGCCGGACCTAGTCATCGCCTGCGTCGGCGGCGGCTCGAACGCGCTCGGCATCATGACCGCCTTCCTGCCCGATCGCCACGTGCGGTTGCTCGGAGTCGAGGCCGGGGGCCGCGGCTTCCGGCTCGGGGACCACGCCGCGCGCTTCTCCGGGGGCAGCGTCGGCGTCCTCCACGGTACCCGCACCCGGGTGCTGCAGGATTCCGAAGGCCAAATCGCTCCGACGCATTCGGTCTCCGCCGGGCTCGACTACCCGGCGGTGGGGCCGGAGCACGCCCTTCTGGCCGACGCCGGGCTCGTCGAGTACACCTCGGTGTCCGACGCCTCGGCAGTGGCGGCCTTCCACCGCTTGGCGGAAACCGAGGGCATCCTGCCCGCGCTCGAAAGTGCCCATGCCGTGGCCGAGGCCATTCAACACGCGCCGCTCCTGGGTAAGGACCGGGTGATTCTGGTCAACCTCTCGGGCCGCGGCGACAAAGATCTCGAGTCGGTCATGGACTTCGACGCCGAGTACGGCCGGTCCAACGTGCTGAACCCCGGGGTGTTCGCCGACGGCTCGCCGTTGCCGCGGACGCCTCTGTCGCGGGTGCTGCCGACCGTACCCGGTGAAGTTCCCCACGGCGCGCGCCCCGCGCCTACCCCCGCCGCTGCCGAGGAGACCGAGCCGTGAGCGCCATCACCCAGGCTTTCGACCGCGCCGCCCAGGAGGGCCGTCCGGCGTTCACCCCGTTTCTGGTCGCCGGGGACCCCGATCTCGACTCGACCGCTCACCTGCTCGAATCCCTGGCGGCCGGCGGTGCCGACGTCATCGAGCTCGGCGTGCCCTGGAGCGACCCGATCGCCGACGGCCCCACGAACCAGGCGGCCGCCCAGCGGGCGCTCGCTGCCGGTACCACGCTCGGCGGCATTTTCAACTTGGTGGACCGCACCCGCGAGCGGCTCGGGGTGCCCATCGTGCTCTTCACCTACTACAACCCGATCCACGCCCGCGGCGTCCACGCTTTCGCCGAGCAGGCCGCGAATTCCGGGGTGGACGGCGTGTTGTGCGTCGACCTGCCGCCGGAGGAGGCGGAGGCGGAGTACGTGCCGGTGCTGCGTGCCCACGGGCTCGACACCATCTTCCTGCTCGCTCCGACTTCGACGTCGGAACGCATTCGCCGGGTCGCCGAGTTGTCGTCCGGCTTCGCGTACTACGTGTCGCGGACCGGGGTGACGGGCACGCGGACGGACTTGCCCGAGGAGCTGGTGCGCGACGTCAAGCGGCTCAAGAAGCGGCTGCCGGTGCCGCTCGCCGTGGGTTTCGGCATCTCGACGCCGGAGCAAGCCGCGGCGGTGGGCAAGGTAGCCGACGGGGTGGTGGTGGGCAGCGCCTTGGTCGACCTCGTGGCGCGCGGGGGGCCGGACGTGCCCGATCTCGTCGAGGTGCGGGCGCGGGAGATCTCCCAAGCCCTGAAAAAGCTCGGTCGCGGGTGGTTCCGGTGAGCGCGCCCTTCGACCGTACGATCGCCACCGGCACCCACGGTCATTACTGGGTGCGTCCGGCGGCACGGGAGAGCGCCCCGTGGATCGTGGGCTTCCATGGCTACGGCGAAAACGCCGCCGCGCACCAAGCCGCGCTCGAGCGGATTCCGGGCAGCGAACGCTGGACGCTGGTGGCCGTTCAAGGGCTCCATCCGTTCTACACCCGCAGTCAAGAGATCGTGGCGTCGTGGATGACCCGGCTCGATCGCGACGAGGCGATCGCTGACAACGTCGCCTACGTCGAAAAAGTGGTGGCGGCCGTGCGCGCCGAGTTGGCGGTGGCCGGGGACCCGGTGTTCTCCGGCTTCTCCCAGGGCGTCGCCATGGCCTACCGCGCCGCCGCCGCCCTGCCCGCCCGGGCCGTGCTCGCCCTCGCCGGGGACGTGCCGCCGGAGATCGACATCAGCCGCTTGCCCCCCGTCTTCCTCGGCCGCGGCACCCGCGACGAGTGGTACACCGAAGCCAAGATGGCCACCGACCTGGACCGCCTCGCCCACGCCGGCATCGTCACCACGCCGGTGGTGTACGACGGCGGCCACGAGTGGAACGAGGAGATCTTGGCGGCCTGCGGCGAGTTTCTGGGGCGGCTCGAAGCGCGATGAAACCCATCGCGTTGCTGGGGGTGCCGGTCGATCACAACAGCTCGTACCGACGAGGCTGCGCGGCTGGTCCGGCCGCCATCCGCCGGGCGCTCCACTGTGACTCGACCAACCTGTGCGCCGAGGACGGTCGCGATCTGGGCCAGCCGGGCCTGTGGTTCGACGCTGGGGATGTGGCGTGGCCGGATGAAGCCAACTGCCACGAAGCCGTGCTCGCGGCCGCCGGAACGCTCCTCGATGGCGATCACCGGCTGCTCTCTCTCGGGGGCGACCACTCGGTCACCTTCCCGCTGTTCCAAGCCCACGCCGAGCGGTCGCCCGGCTTGTCCATCGTCCACTTCGACGCCCACCCGGACCTTTACGACGACTACGAGGGCCAGCTGCTTTCTCACGCCAGCCCCTTCGCCCGCATCCTCGAACGGGGCCTCGCCAAGAGCCTCACCCAGGTGGGTATCCGCACGCTCAACCCGCCGCAACGCCGTCAGGTCGAGCGCTTCGGCGTGCGCGTCTTCGAAGCCCGAGATCTCGATCACCGGCCGCCCGAGTTCCCGGTCGGCCCGACCTATCTCTCGATCGACCTCGACGTCCTCGACCCGGCCTTCGTCCCCGGCGTCTCCCACCAAGAACCCGGGGGCCTCTCGACCCGCGAGCTCCTCGGCTACCTGCGCCAAATCCCCGGCCCCCTCGTCGGCGCCGACCTCGTGGAGCTGAACCCGGTGCGGGACCGCGACGACGTCACGGCCCGAGTGGCGGCCAAGCTGGTGAAGGAGATCCTCGCCAAGATGCTCGACGGGGTTTGACGCCCCGAACCTCAACTCACGCCGGCCGGGCCGAAGCCAGGGCTCCGAGGGTGTTGCCGACGACGCTTTTCGGTTCGCCGGTGACCACGCGGCGGTGGTAACCCACTTGCCCGAGGTGAAAGCCCAGGTGGACGGCGAGGTGAGTCAAGAAGTCGTCGGTGTCGAGGCGCAGGTCGCCCACTGGGGCAGGGTAGGGGGCGCTCACCGCTTCCGGCGGCAGTCCGGCGAGGGTTTCGGTGACCGCTTTCTCGGTGGCGGCGATTTCGGCCAGCAGGCGCTCCCGCGGCCAGGGGAGGGCGCCGAATTCGGCTTCGCGGTCGCGCACGTAACCGGTGTTGCCGAGCCCCGCGCCGACGAAGTGCTGGAGATTGCCGCACAAGTGGCGGACGAGCACGCCACCGCTATTGGTCAGCCCGGGCACGGCCTGCCAGACCGCCCCGTCGTCGGGGTAAGCCTCTACTTCACGACGCAGGCCGGCCAAGTCGCGGCGGAAGAGGGCGGTGAGATGGTCGGTTAGCGGCATGGCGGCGATTGTAGATCGAGCCCGGTGGCGCGGGGCGGCTTGGTATAGCGTTAGCCCACCACCCCCCGCGCTCGGGAGATCGCCGCCATGACTCGAGGTCTCAAACTCGCTCTCGGTTTCTGCTTCGCCTTCGGCTCGCTCCTGCCCGCTGCCGAAGCGCCCCGCGTCAAGGCCCTCGTCGGGGGGCGGCTGATCGATGGCTTCGGCGGGCCGCCGCTTTCGAACAGTGTCGTGGTCATCACGGGCGACAAGATCACGGCGGTGGGGCGGCGGGGGGAGGTGGCGATCCCCGAGGGGGCCGAGATCGTCTCGACCGAGGGCATGAGCGTGTTGCCGGGCCTGTGGGACATGCATGTCCACCTGATGATCGTCGGCCACGGTGACTATCAGCATTGGGATGCCACCTACCCGGACCGTTTCCGCTCGACCATCATGCCGGCGGCGGCGGAGCAACTGCTGCTGGCGGGTGTCACCTCGGTGCGGGATTTGGGCGCGCCGCTCGACGACATCCTGGCGATCAAGAAGGCGATTCGTGCAGGCAGCTTGCCGGGGCCGAACCTCTACGTGTCCGGCCCGTTTCTCCAACACGAGCCCTATCCCGGCACCGAACTCTTCCGCTGGGGAGTCAACGGCGTCGCCGACGCCCGGGCCAAGGTGCGCAAACTGGCCGACGCCGGGGTCGACGTCATCAAGTTGATCGACCAGGATCAGATGACGATGGCTGAGGTCGAGGCGATCGTCGACGAGGCGCACAAACGCAAATTGCCCGTGGTCGCCCACGCCCACCGCCCGGAGGAGATTCGCCGGGCCATCGCTGCCGGGGCGGATTGTCTCGAGCACACCGGCCTCGCCACCATGCCCGAGTACCCGGAGGACGTCTACCGCGCCATGGTCTCGCGCGCCGCGACCCTCGCTTGGACGCCGACCGTGACCCCGCTGCTGCTCTACGAGTACACCCGCGACGAATTTCCCGAGCGCCTGGACGATCCGCGCTGGCACCGCGGTCTGCCGCCGGAGATCGTGGCGGACGTGGCGAAGTCTCTCGCGGACCCGGCGCAGTTGTCCTACTTTCAGCTGGTCCCGCGACGCCATCCGACCCTGGCGCGTAAGTTCGCCCAACTGCGCAGCTCCGGCGTGACGTTGCTGATCGGCACCGACAGCGGCGTGCCGTTGACCTTTCACAGCGACTCGACTTGGCGCGAGATCGACCACTGGGTGCGTGAGTTCGGTGTCGCACCCATGGACGCTCTGCGCGCCGCGACCTACTGGCCGGCCCACCACATGAAGGTACTCGAGCGCACCGGCACGGTCTCCGTGGGCAAGGATGCCGACCTCATCGCCGTGCGCGGCGATGTCCTGCGCGACGTCGCCCTGCTGCAAAACGTCGAGCTGGTGATCAAAGGCGGCGTGCGCTTTCGTTGAGCGCTGTCGTTCATGGTGCCGTCATTCGCCCACGGCTAGCCTGTCGTCGTCAACTTCGTCGAGGAGCCCGAAACCATGAACCGCCGCTTTCCGATTCTCGCGTCTCTGGCTTTGACCCTGACCCTGCCGGCGGCCCCGGCCCGGGGCCACGAGCCCACGACCGGCGACGACCGGACCAAGACCTGGAGCGCCCAAATCGAGGGTCTCAAGGTGGACGTTCGCATGGAGCAGGTCGGCGCCGACCCGCTCGGTTGGGTCGAGGGCCAGCCGGTGCGGGTCGAATTCGCGGTCAGCGACTCGACCGGCCAACCGGTCCCACGGCTGTACCCCGCCGCCTGGCTGGACCGCCTGCCGACCGCCCGTGAAGAAGAGCCGGCCGACGCCTGCAAACAGAAGGTCCAGGCCTTCCTCGGCGGTGGTCTGATGGCCGAGCCCGAGGGCAACCTCAACGTCTACCACTTGCTGGCATTGAACGAGGATCAGTCGATCACCGTCGTCGATCCGCTCTTCGGTTACGGCGGCACCAAGCTGCTGGCCTTCATCAAACTCGAGGCCAACGGCGAGGATTGGGCAGTCAGCACGAACGGGGATCGGGTGTTCGTGTCGGTCCCGGCGGCGGACCACGTGGCCGTGATCGACACCTTCCAGTGGAAGCTCGAGCGCACCATTCCGGTGGGCTCGCGGCCCGTCCAAGTCGCTCTCCAGGGCGATGGCCGTTACCTCTGGGTCGCCACCGAGGGCACCAAGGACGGCTTCGCCTCCGGCGTCTCCGTCATCGACACTACGAGCCTCGCCGTCGTGGCCCACTTGGCGACGGGAGCTGGTCCGCACCAGATCACCTTCTCGAACGACGACCGCTTCGCCCTCGTGACCAACGGTCGCGATCAAAGCCTGACCGTGGTCGACGTACCGACGCTGAAACCCGTCCGTACGATGGCCCTGGGGGCTACGCCGATGTGGATCGACTGGTCCGGCTCGGCCGAGCGGGCTTACGTGTCGACCCGCGAAGGCGGTGTGCTGGTGATCTCGCCGAAGCTCGCCGAACCAGTGGCGAAGATCGCCACCGAACCGGGCCTCGGCCGGATCAAGGTCTCGCCCGACGGCCGCTGGGCGGTGGTCGTCAGCCCGGCCAAGAACGTCGTCCACTTCATCGACACCGCGCTCAACAAGGCGACCAAGACGGCGGATGTCGAAAAGGCCCCGGACCAAGTCGCCTTCAACGGCGATCTCGCTTACATCCACCATGCGGCGAGCGAGGACATCCTGATGATCTCCCTGCGCTCGGTGGCCGCACCGGGAGAAATGGTCAGCGCGGTCGACTTCACCGGCGGCCAGAAGCTCCCCGCCGAAGGCACCTTGCCGTCTCCGGGCGAGCTCATGATGAAGGCGCCCGGGGGGGAAGCCATGTTGGTCGCCAACCCGGCGGACGGAGTGGTCTACTACTACAAAGAAGGCATGGCCGCCCCCATGGGCAACTTCCGGAACTACAGCCGGTCACCGCGCGCCATCCAGGTCGTCGATCGCAGCTTGCGGGAGCGTCGCCCCGGGGTCTACGAGACAGTGGTGCGCCTCGGCCGGCCCGGCATTTACGATCTGGCGCTCTTCACCTCATCGCCCACCGTCCACCAGTGTTTTCCCCTCGACGTGGCAGAAAACCCGGTGCTGCGCCGCGAGCGGCTGGCCCACCGCCTGAACATCGAGGTGCTGGCGCCTGCTACGCGCGATGTGGTGGTCGGCAAGCCGCTCACCGTGCGCTTCCGCGCCACCGACGCCGCCAGCGAGGAACCGCGGGTGGGGCTCGAGGACCTCGAAGCGTTGGTGTTCCTGTCGCCCGGCATCTGGCAGCAGCGGATGTTGGCCCAGGCCCAGCCGGACGGCACCTACGAGTTGACCTTCACTCCCGCCGAGGAGGGTTTGTACATGGTGTCGTTCTCGGTGCCGTCGCTCGGCATCGGGGCCAATCGCCAGCGGCCCCTGGGATTCATGGCGACGGCTTCGCCGTAGCAAGACGAAGAAGGGCGCAGCAAGCAGCGCCCCTACGGAGGACATTCCGGGTCCCACCGATTGGAAGACCTTTCCTGTAGGGGCGCTGCTTGCTGCGCCCCCTTGGATCATGGCAACGGCGGCGGCACCCGGCTGGCCTGGCCCAGTTGTTCGGAGACGGCTCCGGCGCGGGCCAGGAACAGGGCCACCAGGGAGAATCCCAGCACCACCGACAGCCGCCGGAACCGCTCGGGCAGAAACGGCCCGACGGCGATCAGGAGCGCCCCGGCGCCGAGGGTTAGGAGGTCCCCGGTCGCCACCAGGGACGCCTGCACCCAGGGCGATGTCGGTAGCCAGAGGGCCGCGGCGCAGGCAGCCGCGCCGACGCCCGCCAAGCGGGCGAACCGCGAACTCGGCCGGGTGAAGAGAAGCAGGCCCGTTGCGAGCCCCAAACCGCTCCGTAGGATCACGGCCCCAAGGTAAGCCTCGAGGGTGATCGCCGGGCCGGAACCGATGCGCGCGGCCTCCTCGAAGGCGGACCAGGCCAGCAGGCCGAGGCCACCGAAACCCGCGAGCCACCACCAGCCGCCGCTTTCCAGCCGGCGGTGGAAGGCGAGGACGAACAGATCCACCACCACCAGCGTGCCGAAGGTGATCAAAACCGCCGCGGTGACCGGCGAGGGGCCGATGGGGAAGAGCCCGGAGCCGACGAAGGGCTCGGGGTTCAGGCGAACGCGCAGCAAGGTGGCGACCAGCAGGGCGAGCAGCAGCGGTAGCCCGGCCTGCGCCCAGCGCGCGCGGCCCGCGGTGGTCTCGGGGCTCCTCAGGCCGGCGGGCACGGCGGCGTGGGCACCGAGAACGAGCCCCGCTACGAGAATCGCCGGCAGGTCGATCAGCCAGAGGGGCACGGGCTCACTCCTCCCAGCTCACGCGGGTGACGGCCTGGGGATCATCCTCCAGGCGCGCCAGCCATTCGGCCACCGAGATGCCGTCCGGGGGCACCGGGAAGTCCGGGGCCAGGTCGGCCAAGGGCGCGAGGACGAAACGCCGCTCGCGCAGGCGCGGATGGGGCACCGTGAGCTCGGGCGTCGAAATTTCTCGTTCGCCCCACAGCAGCAGGTCGAGATCGAGCGGTCGCGGCCCCCAGCGGGGGGCCTCGGGATCGCGGCCCGCGGCCCGCTCGAGGTCCTTGAGAAAGGCGAGCAGATCGTGGGGCGAGCCGGCCGGCACGGCGGCCAGCACGGCGGTGTTCAGATAGTCGGGTTGGGGGATCGGCGAGATCGGAGCGGTGCGGTAGAGGGGCGCCACCTCGAGCGGTCCGAGCCGCTGGGCGAGTTGGTCCAGGGTGCGCCGGAACGTCCACCGGGTCTCGCCCAGGTTGCCGCCGAGGCCGAGGGCGAGCCGAGACGGGCGGTCGGGACGGCGAGCGTCAGGGTTCGTCGTCGTCGAGATCTTCTTCTTCCTCGTCGACGTCGCCGAAATCTTCGAGATCCTCGTCGTCCAGCTCGGGCTCCCCGGCGACTTCGTCGTCCGGCGTGAACTCGAGATCCTCGCCGTGCGCTTCGTCGTCACCGACCGGGCGGGCGACCACCTCGGCCTTGCGGCGCTTCTTGGCGGCCTTCGTCGCCGCCGCGGAGGCGTCGTCGCCGGCGACGTAGAGAGTCCCGCACTTGGGGCAGATAGGCTCCGGTTTCCCCAGGTCGTAGAACTTGGTCCCACAGTTGGAGCACTCGTATTTGGTTCCAAGATCCGGCATGTAGAAGCTCCTCGGCAACGGCCGTCCGGCGAGAGGCCGCGAAGGTAGCACCGGCGTCGGGGGCTGTCAACCGTTTCTCGTGAACGCTTTCGGTCCCACAAATCGGTCCGGCTCGCACTGAAAGGGAGCAGTCGGCAGCTCGCACGAGGGCCTGCCGAGCACTCACCTTTCGACGAGACGGAGACGCTATGGATCAGTGGGAGCGCGAGGACACTACGATCTACAAGGTCGTGGTCAATCACGAAGAGCAATACTCGATCTGGCCGGCCGACCGGGAAAACCCCTTGGGCTGGCGGGATGTCGGCAAGTCCGGCGCCAAGCAGGAATGCCTGGATTACATCGAACAGGTCTGGACCGACATGCGCCCGCTTTCGCTGCGCCAGAAGATGGACGCCGCCAAGAGCGACAGCGTGAACTGAGGCTCGCCGCGGGCGGACGTCCGCCCGGTGCCGATCGACGCTTCGATGGCTGGTCCGGTTTCTTCTCCCTGGGTCAAGGCTTTCGAGCCTCGGCCCTTGGCTCGTCTGCGGCTGTTCTGTTTTCCCTATGCCGGCGGGGGCGCCTCGATCTTTCGAAGCTGGGGTCCCGGCTTGCCGGCGGGGGTCGAGGTCAACGCTCTCCAGTTGCCCGGCCGCGAAGCCCGCTTTCGGGACCCGGCATTTCGCCGGCTGGCTCCCCTCGCCGATGTCGTGGCCACCGAGATCCGACCGTACCTCGATCGGCCGGCGGTGTTCTTCGGGCACAGCATGGGGGCCGCCCTCGCTTTCGAAGTCACACGGCGCCTGGTCCGGAGCGGCGGCGGAGCGCCGGTGCAGCACTTGCTGGTTTCCGGGCGCAACGCGCCGCGGGTGCCGGATGACGAGCCGCCCATCTTCGGACTGCCGCGGGCGGAGTTCATCGCCGAATTGCGCCAGTACGCCGGCACGCCGGAAGAGGTGCTTGCCAACGACGAGCTCATGGACTTGGTCGAGCCGCTGCTGCGTGCCGACTTCGAGCTGATCGAGACCTACGCTTATGAACCCGACGACACGCGGCTGGCGCTGCCCGTGACCGCCTTCACCGGGCACGACGACCATGATGTGCCGCTCGCCAAGGTCGAGCCCTGGGCGGAGGAGACCGCGGGACCGTTCCGCTGCCACGTCCTGCCCGGTGGCCACTTTTTCCTGAACGACCACCGGGACGAGTTGCTCGCGCTGGTCGGTCGCGAGCTCGCGAGCCATCTGGCGTGAGCCGCGCGCCGCGGATCGGTGACAGGATCGGCCGGCCATGATCGACGAAAACCGCCCGCCC
>JANRLG010000281.1:0-5175 GCA_033762835.1 Thermoanaerobaculia bacterium | reverse complement strand
TGCGAACTCCGACGCCACCTGCGACGGAGACTCTATAGAACTCTTCGCGGGACTCGGGTGATGCATTCTCTCCGTCATACTCGACTTCTTCCTCGCTGCGAATTGTTAGCGACCGAAGAGTCTCAGGTTCAAAGAGACCGCGGCTTAGCTCGTATTGGTGATCGTGGAGCGCGAATTGCAAATCAATCTGAGCGCGGTCTCGATCCTGTTCTGCGACTCGCCCCGAAAAATAGCTTTGCGCAAATTTTGCACAGTCTTTGTAGTATTCTTCGACTGATGCGAACTTTCTTGACGGCTCCGCTACGATTCCTGTCAACCCGTATGATATTGCGGCTAGGAGAGTTGATTTTCCTATTCCGTTTGCTCCGGCGAAGCAGAGGACATCGTGGCTGAAGTTGAGCGAGATAGCCGGATGATCAGGGAACAGCGAGAGTCCTCGTAGGGTAACGGTCTGAATCTGCGGTAGGTGGATCTTCGCTTGAGGCACTGGGCACTCCGTAGCGCAATTCTAGGATGTCTTCAGAGTCTGTTGATACTACCAGCTTCGCAGAGCATCAGGCGAATTAGATCGCAAGCCTCTCGGACTATGTTCGCGACTACTTTCTCCGGCAGGCTGGTTGACACGGTCGCCCTCCCCTCACCCCAACACCAACCCACACTCCGGGCACTCCGTCTCGTTCGGCCGCAGCTTGAATCCGCAGGCGGGGCAGGTGTCGTCGTGGTTGCCGGTGGCGGGCTGGAGGTCGGGGATGCCTTCGGTGGCCGAGGCGTGGAGGGCTTCGTCGGCGGCGGGGATGTCCTCGGGGAGGACGAAGACGCCATAGACGGGGGCGATGCGCCAGGCGACGCCTTGGGCGCTCAGGGCGTGGGCGATGCCGACGCAGAGGTTCTGGTCGCCGGCGCGGTAGAGGGTGCCTTCGTTGGCCGCCAGTCGCGGGGCGCGCATTTCCACCGCGTCGTCTTCGAGCTCTTGCAGCGCGGCGGCCCCTTGCTGGCGGAGGAGGGCCCGCTGGCGCTCGGCCAGCTCGGCGGGGGAGATGAGGGGGATCTCGCAGTCCGGGCACTCGGTCACCCAGGATTGGAACTCCCCTTCACAACGGGGGCAGATCTTGGCTTCGGCGTCGCTCATCTCTCGGCGCTCCTCGGGTCACTCGCTGGCTTCGCTCTTCAACACCGCCACGAAGGCTTCTTGGGGAATCTCGACGCTCCCCACGATCTTCATGCGCTTCTTGCCTTCCTTCTGCTTCTCGAGCAGCTTCCGTTTCCGGGTGATGTCGCCGCCGTAACACTTGGCGGTGACGTCCTTGCGGAAGGCGTTGATCGTGGTGCGCGCGATGACCGTGCCGCCGATGACGCCCTGAATGGCGATCTTGAACTGCTGGCGGGGGATGGTCTCGGCCAGCTTGTCGCAGTACCGGAGGGCGCGGGCGCGGGCCTTGTCGCGGTGGACCAGCTGCGCCAGGGCGTCCACCGGCTCGCCGTTGACCAGGATGTCGACCTTCGAGAGGTTGGTCGGGCGGTAGTCGAGCATCTCGTAGTCGAAGCTGCCGTAGCCCTGGGTCAGGCTCTTCAGCCGGTCGTAGAAGTCGAACAGCACCTCGGCCAGGGGCAGCTCCGAGGTCAGCTCGACGCGGCCCACGGCGAGGTAATGGAAGGTGGTGTTCTGGCCGCGGCGGTCCCGGCAGAGCTCCATCATGGCCCCGAGGTAACGCTCCGGGATCATGATCGAACCCTTGATGTAGGGCTCCTCGGCGCCTTCGATGAGCGTCGGGTCCGGGTAGTAGGCCGGGTTGTCGATGTCGAGCACTTTGCCGTTCTTGAGCGTGATCGTGTAGCGCACCGAGGGGGACGACAGGATCAACGCCAGGTCGTGCTCCCGCTTCAGCCGCTCCTGGACGACGTCCAGGTGGAGCAGTCCGAGGAAGCCGCAACGGAAGCCGAAACCGAGGGCGTTCGAGCTGTCCTTCTCGTAGGTCAGGGCGGCGTCGTTGATGGCCAGTTTGTCTAGGGCCTTGGCCAGATCCTCGTAGTCGTCCGAGGCCATCGGGTAGACCGAGGAGAACACGACCGGCTTGGCTTCCTTGTAGCCCGGCAGCGGCTCGGCAGCAGGGTTTTCGACCGCCGTCACGGTGTCGCCGATCTGGATGTCGCGCACCGTCTTGACACCTGCGATGACGTAGCCCACGGCGCCCGCGGTGAGCTCGGCCTGGGGCACGTGTTTGAGCTGGAGGAGCCCGGCTTCCTCGACGGTGTATTCTTTCCGCGAGTGCATGAAGAGCAGCCGTTGGCCTTTGCGCAGCTTGCCTTCTTTGATGCGGACCAGGAGCACCACGCCGCGGTAGACGTCGTACTGGGCGTCGAAGATCAGCGCGCGCAGCGGCGCGTCGTCGTCGCCCTTGGGGGACGGCAGATATTGGACGATCGCTTCGAGTACGTCGTCGATGCCGAGGCCGGTCTTCGCCGAGCAGGGCACGGCGAGGTCGCTGTCGAGCCCCAGGTCCTCTTCGATCTCTTCTTTGACGCGCTCGACCTCGGCCGAGGGCAGGTCGATCTTGTTGATGACGGGCACGATCTCGAGGTCGTACTCGAGGGCCAAGTACAAGTTGGCGACGGTCTGGGCCTCGACGCCCGGGGAGGCGTCGACGACGAGCAAGGCGCCCTCGCAAGACATCAGCGAGCGGCGCACCTCGTGGGAGAAGTCGACGTGGCCGGGGGTGTCGATCAGGTTGAGCTGGTAGACCTGGCCGTCCCTGGCTTTGTAGTTGAGCGCGACGGAGTTGCTCTTGATGGTGATGCCGCGCTCGCGCTCGATGTCCATCGAGTCGAGGATCTGGTCACGAAATTCACGGTCGGTCACGCCGCCGCAGCGTTGGATGAGTCGGTCCGCGAGGGTCGACTTGCCGTGGTCGATGTGGGCGATGATGCAGAAGTTGCGGATTTTGGTCTTCACGGTGGTAGATGTCGGGGACGGGCACCGCCGGGAGGGCGGCGCGACGGGACATCTTACCGCGGGTGCCGGATTTTGTAGGGGCGCCGCAAGCGTCGCCCTCTTCGTTTCACCCGATGGCCACGCCCTCCAGCCCCAACAACCGTTCCTTCACCGGCAACCCCCCACCGTACCCGGTCAAACTGCCGTCGGCACCGATGACCCGGTGGCAGGGCACCACGATAGAAATCGGGTTGGCGCCGTTGGCGCGGCCCACGGCGCGCACCGCGGTGGGGCGGCCGAGGGCTTGGGCGATGTCGCGGTAGCTGCGGGTTTCGCCGAAGGGGATGTCCTGGAGTTGACGCCAGACGGCGCGCTCGAACTCCGTGCCGCGCGGGGCCAAGGCGAAAGAGAACTCGGTGCGCTCGCCGCGGAAGTACTCGGCGAGCTCGGTGAGCACCGGCAAACAAGCCGCCTCGTTCCATTCGACGGTGTCTCCCCGGCGGGTGACGAGAGCGAGGGTCTCGTCGAGCGTGCGGCGGTTCAAGTACTCGATGGCAACGAGGGCGCCGCCGGGTT
Organism: Thermoanaerobaculia bacterium; assembly: GCA_033762835.1. GTDB lineage: Bacteria > Acidobacteriota > Thermoanaerobaculia > Multivoradales > DATKCC01 > JANRLG01. Next base: position 1,670 of record JANRLG010000281.1, on the reverse strand, counting down.
CGACGGCGATCAGGAGATCCCCAACGGGAGACGGGGCGACGTGGGCGAAAACGGTCATCCGAGCACCTCCAAGGTGTGCCACAGGTGGGTGGTGGCGAAGCTGCGGTAGGGAGCGAAGGGGGCCATGAGGGTTTCGGTGTGGCGCGGATCGGGCCGCTCGCTGAGTTCAAAGAAGCGGGCCAAGGCCGTGGTCAACCCCGAGTCGCCCACCGGCACGGCGTCGGCGAAGCCGCAGGCGCGCAGCAACACGTACTGCACGGACCAGGGGCCGAGGCCCCGCTGGGCAAGGAGCGTCCGCTCCGCGCGGGTGGCGGTGCCGGCGGGCAGGGTTTCGAGGTCGAGCTCGCCGGCTGCGACGGCGCGGGCCAGGCCGAGCAAGTACTCGGCTTTGCGGCGGGAGAACTGGCGGGCCAGCAGGTCCGCTTCGTCGATACGCGCCACCTCCGCCGGTCCCGGGGCCACGCGGAAGCCGTCGCCGGTGTCCCGGCCGGCCAGCTCGACCAAGCGATTCCACATCGTGAAGGCAAAGGCCAGGTTGACCTGCTGGCCGAGGATGCTCCAGACGAGACCGTCCCACACCGCGGCCGACTGCGGGATGCGCAGGCCACGCCGGCCCTCGACCAAGCGGCCGAGACCGCGTTCCGCCACTTTGCGCTCGAATGGCGCCGGGTCGTGGACCAGGCCGAGCAACCGGAGGGCGATGGCGTGGGCTTGGCGGGCACCGACCGGAGACAACGGGCCGGGGGCCGCGATACGACAGCGGGCCGTGCCGGCGCCGAGGCTGATCTCGAGCCGTGCGGTTCGGTCGTCGAGCTGGACGGCCTTGGTCACCGTGGCTCCCGCTACCCGCTCACTGGGGCTGTCCGCCACCCGGCCCAAGAAAGCCAGGGTCTCCGCCGGGCGGAAACCCGCCGGCAAGCTCAGCTGAAACTCCGGGACGAGGGAGAGCTTGCGATAGTCCCCGGGAGCCAGGTGGAAGGTGCGGCCGAAGTTCTCGTGAAACGCCGAGTGGCTCTCGTAACCGACCTCGAGGGCGATGTCCGACACCTTGAAGCGCGTGCCGAGCAGCAAATCCGCCGCACGGCGCAGGCGTTCCCGGTGGAGCAGCGCGGCCGGGGTCGTGTGCAGATGGGCGCGGACGAGGCTGTGGAAGCGGGTGGTGCCGAAGCCCGAGGCCGCGGTCAGCGCGTCGACGCTCGGAAACGCCGCCGGGTCTGCCACCAGACGCGCCAAGACGCCCTCGACCACCGCCAACTCCGGGTCCTGCCCGGCCAGGAACTCGTCCGGCCGGCAGCGCAAGCAAGGCCGCAAACCCGCCGCTCGGGCGGCGCTCGGGGTGTCGAAGAAGCGGATGTTCTCCTCGTTTGCCGCCCGCGCCGAACACGACGGCCGGCAGTACACCCCGGTGGTCTTGACCCCGAAGAGAAACGCTCGGTCGAAGCTGCGGTCCCGCGCCCGGACCCGGTCGAGCATGAATGCGGCAGTGAGGGCGGCCATGGGGGAAAGCTTAGTGGCAGGCGGTGACGGTGTCTTCCGGAATCCTGCGGTGGAATCGGGGGGCTTCGAGGCGGGCGGTAGACACTCTGATCCGCGGGGCGTTAGCTCGGCCCCGGCCGGGCCGAGTGTGTTGAAGGACGGCGTTTTGACCCTGGACGCCTCCGCCGGGTCGG
>JANRLG010000280.1:0-1695 GCA_033762835.1 Thermoanaerobaculia bacterium | reverse complement strand
CCACCGTCCGGCAGCGACTGCGTCACGCCGGTCAGGAAGGCCGCGACGAGGTCGGCGCGATCCACGTTGGGGATGTTCCCCACCAGCGCGCCACCGAGGACCAGCTCGAGGAGAATGGGCAAGGTCGGCTTCACCACATAGGTGGCGAAGTTGGTGCCGTCGTTGCGAGGCTCGCTGGCGTTGAACTTGTCCTTGTCGGGCAACCCGATGACCAGCTCGTTGACCAGCGGGTTGGACAGCCGCGACACCTGCGCCCAGGCGCCACCCTCGCGCGACGGCACGGTGTAGGTCGGGTCAGGGTTGATGACCCGCGCCTGGCGGACCGACGCGGTGGTCCACCCGCCGAGGACCGCGCCACCGCCAGCCGTGCCGGCCAGGCAGGCGATGGGGATCTCCAGCGCGATGGAGGTGACGTTCATGCCGGCGATCGGGCTCGGCACCGCGGCGCGGTTGGCCGGGTCGATGATCACCGCCAGCGGCGCATTCACGAGGTCGAACACCGTCCCCAGGTTGACCGCGAAGGACTCGGCGCGCTGCCCGACGAACACCTTGCCAGTCGTCACGGCGCCGCTGCAGCCGGGGATGGTGATGTCGTAGATGTACTGGCGGGCGTACTGGTCGTAGCCCGCGTCGTTGGCGTTGGCGCCGAAGGTCTTGATGCCAGCGTTGTCGACCGGCTTGATGAAGGTGCTGGTCCCGGTGGTGCTGGTGACCGCGCTCGAGGTGCCAGTGCGGCGGTTGCCCCGCACCAGGTTCACCGAGTACTGCTCGGAGAGGTTGATGACGCCGGTGTTGATGCCGCCGTCGGCGCCGACGATGCTCCCCGCGTAGCGGAGCGGGATGGCCACGCCGCTGTCGCGGATGTTGAGGCTCACCCCGGCCAGCGGGTTGGTGAAGCGGAACTGGAAGGTGAGGTCCTCCACCGAGTCGGCGCCGCCGTCGGGCTGGCCACCGTTGTCGATGTGGATCTCGTAGAGGGCGTCGGGGTCGAAGGTGAAGTAGTTCGGGCCGCCGTACGGGTGCTGCAGCGGGATGTAGTTGGCGATGATGGTGACGTGGTTCGAACGCCCCGACTCGTAGCTGCGGAACATGTAGAAGTCGGTCGCGTCGACCTTTGGCATCTCGGTGATGAAGGGAGCCTCACGGTGCGACGACGACCAGGCCGTGCCAGCCGACAGGACTCCAACCAACAGCAACACTCTCTTCACGTGACCTCCACGGAGCGGGGAATCCGCGCTGACCCGTCGCTCGTACGGTCCACGCGCAGAAACGGATTCATGCACCCACCACGACACCTTCCCTTGACACGGGGCCTGCTGGCTGCCGCTCTCATGACCGGCTGTCACCCGTGCTCTTCCCCTGCGGCCAACGTCATGACGCCCGACGCTGCCGTGACCTCACCCGAGGCGGCCCCCGTGGTCTCACCACCGCTGCCGCTGGGTGACAAGCTCGCTTACGAGGCGACCCACCGCCCGTCACTTCAGGTGAACGCCGACGGAGTCTTCAGCGCGTTCGAGGACGCCGGGGTCGTCTTCGGCCGCCGCTTCCAGAGCGTGGCGGCGGTGTACCAGGCCAGCTACTGCACCAACGGCAGCGTCGACGCCGGACTGGACCTGACCGTGTGCGAGTACCCCACGCCTCAGGCTGCGGCCAACGCCCGCGAGCGCCTGGTGCTGTTGCTGCGCAAGGTGGAAG
>JANRLG010000279.1:0-4068 GCA_033762835.1 Thermoanaerobaculia bacterium | reverse complement strand
GCTGCTTCAGGCATTCGATGCCGCCCACGAGCCCATACCCGCCGACCAATCCAGCGTAAGAATAACTGACGGCGCGATCGCGGTGCACATAGCTGCCTGCCATGCCAACGATCTCGCCGGCCCGGGCCGCCTCCAACAGACGCTCGAGTTCCTCGACGAGCGTGGCGTTGGGCTCGGGCGTCCGGAGATCTGTTCCGCCATGCAGTGAGACGACGTTGTCGGACATGCGAAAGCTCCTCCCGCAGGTAGCGGAAGGAGCTTACCAGCTCAGCCCCTCGGTGGAACGCCACGCGGAGCGAATCGAGGCCGCATGTGGCGCTGAGGCGACAAGCCCATATGGGCGCCCCCGAACGACGTCACAATCGGAGGCGCGAACGGGGGCTTTCAAGTTGAAAGCTTTGTGCCCGTCTGCTGGGGCTGTGCCGTACCACCTTGGCCGAACGTCGCGCCGCCGCGTCCCGTTGTGGTCATACCGCCGCTCGACTGGTCGTCCGTTTCGCTCTCGTGTTTGCCTTTGACGCGCAGGTTGTTCTGTACGTGCTTCACGCCGGAGACACTCTCGATATAATCCTCGGCACGTCGCCTCTCGTCGCGGCTCTTGACGTGACCATTGAGCGTCACCTCACCATCCTTCACCTGGACCTCGATCTCGGACGCATCGAGTGTCCACGAACTGCCGAGCCGATCGCAAACGTCCTCGTGAATCCGCTCGTCGCGGCGCTTGTAGCCCTTGGGCCCACGTCCCCGGCCGTAGCCGCCGCCACCAGCCCAATCGCCCTCGTATGAACGTCCCCGATAACGATCCATCTCGCGGCGTCGCTGCGCTTCCTCATCGCCGAACCAGGACGAGATTTCGTCCGACGCCCGGTCCCACATGCCGCGCTGCTCCCCGCCACCCTGCTCACCGTACTCACGGCCACTACCCCATGAGCCTCCACCTTGCTGACCGTAACGGCCAGCCCAGTCGCCCTCGCGACCGTATCCATAGCCGCCGCGCTGCTCCCGATAACGGCCGCCGTAGCCCTGCTGTCCAAAGCCATAGGAGCCGCTGCCAGAGGAGTAGTCGCCTGAATAGCCGCGCCCAGTGCCGGCTTGCGATGCACCACCTGCGTAGCCTCGCCCCGCTCCACCGCGGTCTTGCTCGCTACCGTATCCGCCAACCTCCCCACCGTAGCCTCGAAATTCACGGTCCCGGTCCTCGCGGCCACCCCACCGCTCGTTGCGACCGTAGCGGCTACCGTAGTAATCGCCCTCGCTGCCCCAGCTGGAGCCGCGAGAGCCGCCGCCACGCCCATAGTCCTCGTCCCGGTCCCGGCCGAACTCTTCGCCACCAGCGCGCGCGTAATCCTCATAGCCGGCAGTTTCCCGGCCACGCCCGTAACCTTCCTCGCGCCCACCCCCGCCCCAATCGCGCTCGCGCCTGCGACGATCCTCGTCGTACCAGTTGCCCCGGGAGCGCTCTCTCTGCCTCTGCGCCATGATCTCCTCCATGTGCTTGTCTGAACCGCAGTTCTTGGCTTCGTAACGTCACGGGACGGGGGCGGTTCCTGCTCAGGAACGGGCCCGAAAGCGAGGATGGACAGAGAGCGAGCACGCGGCGCGAATCGCTCTATCGTCTGCGCCCGGCAGCCGACGCGGCGGCGCATTTACCAAGCCGCCGTCAGGAGCGCCTTTGTCGCGTCTCGCAGGGCCCCGCTGCCCTATGAGAACGTCTCCGCTCCTGCTAAGAGGCCATTCAATTCCAGCCCATTAAATTCGAGCATTGGGAGCCGATCATGAGCGACGCCGAAAGCACTGCCCGCGTTGAAACCGCAAAGCTGATCCGCAGCTACTATGATGCCTTCAACTCCGGCGACAGCGAAGGCATGATCGCCCACCTGACAGAGGACGTGATCCACGACGTCAATCAGGGCGAGCGCCGCGTCGGAAAAGATAAGTTCCGCGCCTTCAACGCCCGCATGACGCACCACTACAAGGAGCTGTTGACCGAGCTCGTGGTTATGGTCTCGAAGGATGGCACGCGCGCCGCCGCCGAGTTCAACGTCAACGGCACCTATCTCAACACCGATAGCGAGCTACCCCCGGCCAACGGCCAGAAGTACGTGCTCCCCGCGGGCACGTTCTTTGCGATCCGCGATGGCAAGATCGCCCGTGTCACGACCTACTATAATCTCACCGACTGGATCACCCAGGTCGCCGGCTAAGCCAGGTCGCCGACCAAGGACGCCGACCAAAGTCGTCCCAAGACGCGAGAAGAGAAAGGAGCACCCGATGGCGATAAACGTCCAAGCACTTACGGGCGAGGCGATCAAGCCGGTGCTCCCCGACCTCGCCCGGCTTCGCATCGTCGTCTTCCGCGATTGGCCCTATCTCTACGACGGCACCCTTGAGTACGAGGAGGATTACCTCGCCAAGTTCGCCGCCGCGAAAGGCGCCGTCTGCGTCATCGCTCGCGATGGCGATCAAGTCGTCGGTGCCTCGACTGGCGCACCCATGATCGAGCATGCCGACGAGTTCGGCGAGCCTTTCAAGAAAGCCGGCTACGACCTGGATAAGATCTTCTACTGCGGCGAGAGCGTGCTTTTGAAGACCCACCGCGGCCACGGGCTCGGCCACAAGTTCTTCGAGCTTAGAGAGGCGCAAGCCTACAAGCTCGGCGGCTTTACCCACTCCACCTTCTGCCGCGTCGTCCGCCCCGACGATCACCCGCTGAAGCCCAAGGACTACGTGCCTCTCGACGCCTTCTGGACCAAGCGCGGCTACGCGCCAGTCGAAGGCCTCACGGCAACCTATGCGTGGAAGGATGTCGATCAGCCGGACGAGACAGTCCACACCATGCAATTCTGGATGAAGAAGCTCTAGCCCAATGACCGCTCCTACGAAGCTCAAGGTTGCAGCAGCGCAATACCCGATCGGCGAGCCCCACTCCCTCGTTGAGTGGGAGGACAAGATCGTAAGCTGGGTCGAAAAGGGCGCCGCCACCGGCGCCGATCTGCTTGTTTTCCCGGAGTACGCCGCCATTGAACAGGCAGCCTGCTTCGGCCCGGACGTCTACAATGACCTGCGAGTGACCCTCGAGAAAGTCGCCGAGCTTGCCGGAAGCCGGGTCGCGTTTCACGCCGAACTCGCAAAGAAGCACAATGTGCACATTCTCGTGGGCTCGGGACCCGTCAAGAGGAACGACGGCCGCTTCGTCAATGCCGCCCAGCTCGTGACACCTAAGGGCGCGGTCGGCGAGCAGGAGAAGATCATCATGACGCCCTTCGAGCACGACTGGGGCGTGACGGCCGGCAGCCCGCTTCGCGTGTTCGAAACATCACTCGGCCGCATTGCCGTTCTCATTTGCTACGACAGCGAGTTCCCGCTTCTCGCCCGCGCGCTCGTCGAAGCCGGCACCGACGCGATCCTCGTGCCGAGCTGCACCGAGCGCGTCTCGGGCTACCACCGCGTGCGCACCGGCGCCCGCGCCCGCGCGCTCGAAAACACCGTGGTAACGGTACAAAGCCCAACCGTCGGCGATGCCCTCTGGTCGCCCGCCGTCGACCACAACGTCGGCGCGGCCGGCATCTTCGTCCCGCCTGAGCACGGCGTCTCCGACGACGGCTCTCTCGCCGAGGGAACACTCAATGCCGCCCAGTGGGTCTACGCCGAGGCTGATCTCGTAGCCCTGCATCGTCTGCGCACCTCCGGCGAAATGCGCAACTTCGGCGACTGGCCCGCCCAGCCCGGCGCCGCCCCCCTCAAGGACAAGGTCGAGATTGTCTCGCTACTGTAAACTCGCCCTGCCACCACCGGCTGGCGCTCGCCGCGAACTCTGTTATAGAAGGCCCTCCCCTGTCCTGGGGGCCCGTAGCTCAACGGTTAGAGCTGGCGGCTCATAACCGCCTGGTTGTCGGTTCGAGTCCGGCCGGGCCTACCATTCTTCAATGACTTGGTTTTTAGCTCCCTAGGCGGCGGTCCCCTGTTCTAGGGAAAAAACGTCGTCCCGGCCAGCCGTCTCGCATCACGCGGGTTCTTTTCTGTTGGAGCGGTCGATCTGGCCGACGTCGATCTCAACGACGTGTATCC
>JANRLG010000278.1:0-7062 GCA_033762835.1 Thermoanaerobaculia bacterium | reverse complement strand
GCTCCAGTCCTACCTCTTCGACCGCTACGGCAACCTGAAGGAGACCACCACCCAGATCGGTACGGGAACGCCGGTCACCCGCACCGCCCCGGTCGTCGTCACCACCAACCGCTTCTCCAATGGTCTGTACGACGCCTTCGGGAACGTGACGAGCTACAGCGCACAGAGTTACGCTTGGGACGTGCTGCGGACGATGAGGGGCACGCCCGGAAAGATCCTGCTCTACGGCCCGGGCGACGAGCGGATCTGGGAGTTCGCCTACACGAGCTCTGCCGCCTCGACCTTCCGCGAGACCTTCAGCCTGCGCGGCTTGGGCGGCCAAGTCCTCCGCGAGTACCGAGACATCGGCGGCAACTCGACCGGCAACTGGAGTCTCGCCGAGGAGTTCATCTACCGCGACGGCCAGCTCCTCGCGAGCGTCACCCCGACCCAGACCACCCACTACACCCTCGACCACCTCGGCACCCCGCGGCTCGCCACCGGCAACGGCGGCACCACCCTGGCCTACCACGCCTACTTCCCCTTCGGCGAAGAAGCCACGAACCCCGGCCAGAACGCCCAGCGGATGAAGTTCACCGGCCACCAGCGCGACAACCTGGGCGGCGGCCTAACGGATGACCTGGACTACATGCACGCCCGGTACGGCACGCCCATGACTGGGCGGTTCTTGAGCTTGGACCCGGTGCTTGGGTACCCGGAAGATCCGCAGAGCTGGAACCGGTATGCGTATGTGATGGGGAATCCGTTGCTATACACGGACCCGCTGGGGCTGGCGATCAACTGCGTAACAAACCAGGGTGGGCAGGACGGGACTTCCGGCCGCTGCGTGGATGACCGGACCTACGTCTTTGTCATCGATGAGTCCTCGGACAGCGACGTGATGTCCGACGAGACCCCGAAGACCGTGCTAGAGCACGTCGACAATTTCATGTTTCAGTTTTCTCGACCCGCTCTGACGGTGATGGTCGGGATACTGAACGACAGCCCTAGCCAAGTCGTTGCTGGCGAGGCGCAGATGCTTGGGGATGCCCTCGGGCAACGGATCGGTGGGACACTGCTGAAGGGAGTGCTCTCCCGGGTCGGGCCGAAGGTCGCTGGGGCTGCGCAAGCTGTCGACCCAAACAAGCTTCACCACATCTTCGACAAAGCCGGCAGAAATCTAGGCCCTTTGGTAGCGAAGTTCGGATCACAAGAAGGGGCCTTCCTTGCAGTCCGAGAAGCTGCTCAAGCAGCTGTCAGCTCCCAAGGTCTCTCCGGGACGTTTAGAACTACCGTTAAGGTGGGGGAATACACCATTACAGTGAAAGGAAGCGCCATAGACGGCATTGCCCACATAGGCACGTTTTGGTGATTTCTCATCAATTCGAACAGGAGGACTTCAATTGGACTCATATACTCTCAATGAACTTGAACACGCCGTCATGGAAAAACTATTGGCTGGCGATAGTCACGTGCTCGAGACACTGCGACGGCAGGCGCGTGGCGCCAAGGTAGTGAGGAGAGAAAATACCGGTGCTGGTTTCTATACTTGGTTGGAGCCTTCAAGCGACTCGCCTAGAACGCCAGACCCTGGCAACTTCGAGCTATCTGATGTTGAGGCACAGATACCCGGTCTCACTCACGGCGCAGGATTTGTCCTCTTCATTCGTAATGGATACCTGGATAACTTGGAAGGGTTCTCCTACGATGAACCGTGGCCTAAGGAGATCGTTGCCTTCTCTCTCAAATAGCGGACTGACCGATGATCTCGACCACATGCATGCCCGGTACGGCTCGCCCAGGACCGGGCGGTTCTTGAGCTTGGACCCGGTGCTCGGGTACCCGGAGAATCCGCAGAGCTGTAACCGGTAGGCGTCTGAGCTTCTCGTTACATCCACCCACGAACTGGGCAATCGGTTGCAGTCGACGACGTCACGGGTGAAGTCATTCACGTTTCAGTACGGCCCCGGTGCGGGACACTTCCGATGACCTCAAAAATGCCAGCGATCATTCATGTACTTCTCCTTGACGAGCCGGTAGACGTTTGGCGACCCGTACTCGCCGAGAGGCTCGCAGACTTCACCTTCTTGATTCTGGACCAGCCTTACGATCGCGAGATCGAGTCTTGGCAATTCGCACCAGGAAGCCAGGTCATTTGTGAGCAGGTTAGCTCCGCTGACGGAGGCACCTTCTTGGGCGCAATGAGGCTAGCCAAAAGGGCTTGTACCTCGCCTAAGTAAGCAAGCCGACACTCGCCGAAAGGTACCTCACCCCCGCCGCCGTTCCAGTCGCCGTTTCAGGCGGTCGCGGCCCTCTTGCAGCTGTTCGGTGCGCACGACGGCGGGCGCGGGTTCGGTGCCGGCGCCGCCGCTGCCGCCGTTTACGGCGAGGAAGTTGGCGAGGGCGCGCACGGTCGGGTGGTTGAACAGCTCGACCATCAGGATCGGATGCCCGAAGGCCTGCTCGAGCCGGCCGTGGACTTGCACCAGCAGCAGCGAGTTGCCGCCGAGCTCGAAGAAGTTATCGTCGAGCCCCACCTCGGGCACTTTCAGGACGTCTTGCACGATCGCGGCGATCTTCGCCTCCGCCTCGGTGGTCGGAGCCTCCTTGGCCATGGTCCCCTCCGGTTGTCGATCGTCCAGGGCCAGCAGGGCCCGGCGATCCAGCTTGTTGTTGGGTGTCACCGGCAAACGGCCGGTGAGGAAGACGAAGGTGGCCGGCACCATGTAGTTGGGCAGCCGAACCTTCAGGAATTCTCGTAATGTGGCCGCGGTGGGCGCCGGTACCGCCGCGGGCTCGGGCACCACGTAAGCCGCGAGGCGCTCGCCCAGGGGGCCATCGCGGCGGAGCAGCACCGTCACCTCGCGCACCCCGGGGGCTTTCGACAGGTGGCCGATGATCTCGCCGAGCTCGATGCGGAAGCCGCGGATCTTGACCTGGCTGTCCGCCCGGCCGACGAACACGGCCTCGCCGTTGGGCAGGTAACGGCCGAGGTCGCCGGTTTTGTAGAGCCGATCGCCGGGCTCGCCGGTAGCCGGGTTGACCACGAACTTGGCGGCCGTCAAGGCCCCGTCTCCGAGGTAGCCGGCGGCCAAGTGGGGGCTGCGCACCACCAGCTCACCCACTTCGCCAATGCCCGCCGGCCCGCCGTGGGCATTCAAGATCAGCAGCTGGACGTCCTGCATACCGCGCCCCAGGGGCAGCACTTCCCGCCCCGGGCCGGCCTCCCGGTCGCCCGCGGCGTCCGGCGGAATCTCGTGGAAGCCAACCGCGCGCTGGGTTTCCGTCGAGCCGTAGAGGTTGACCACGGTGATGTCCGGGGCGAGTTGGCGGAGCCGGCCGACGTCCCGCCGGGTGAGCACGTCCCCGACCAGGAAGGCGCGGCGCAAGGTCGGTGCACTGATGAAAGTCCCGGTCGACGGGCGCTCGGTGAGGATCTGCGCCATGGCCGGCGTAAGGTGGGTGACGGTCAATCGTTCGCGCCGCAGCCAGCCGGCCAGGCGACCAGGGACGCCCAGATCTCGCGGGTCCGGCGCTACCAAGGCGGCGCCCAGCCACAGCGGCGTGAACAGATCGCGCTGGAGCGGATCGTGGGCCAGGCCGGACAACATCGTGAAGCGGTCGTCCGCCGTCAAGCCGAAGCGCTCGACTAACCAGGGCAGGAAGTGGGAAAGTGGCCCGTGGCGCCCCATGACGCCCTTGGGTTTGCCCGTGGAACCCGAGGTGAAAGCGATGTAGGCGAGGTCGTCCGGCCCCACGGTGACTTCCGGCGGCGTCTCGGGCTGCCCCGCCCCCGGGTCGGGTAGGGAGCCGTCGCGTTCGCCAGCGGCGTCGGGAATCATCAAAGTGCCGAGGAAGTCGCGCCCCGCGGCGAGGAACTCCGCCACTTCCACCGGCACCGCCAGCCCCCCGCCCGCCAGCACCAGGAGCGCCCGCGGCGCGGCGATCTCCAGCATGTCGACCAAACGTTGAGCCGGATACGACGGATCGAGCATGACGAAGACGCCGCCAGCCTCGAGAGTCGCCAGGACGGCCAGGGGCAGGCGCGCCGTGCGTTGGGCCAGGATCGCCACCCGGTCCCCGCGCCGCACGCCCATGGCGATCAGCCGGTGAGCCAGGCGGTGGACCCGGCGGGCGTAGTCACCGTAATCGAAAGTCTCCTCGGCATCGACTAGGGCGACCCGCTCCGGGGCCTCCGTTGCCCACCGCGCCAGGGGCGCGAAGACCGGCCCGACCCAAGTGGTGTCGAGGGGTGCCGTCGGGTCCGGCAGCAAATCGCGATCGCCAGCCAGCACCAAGTCCGCCGCGTCCACCGGCTTCTCGGGCGCCGCCGCCACCGCCGCCAGCAGCGTCTGGTACTGGGCCAGCAGGCGGTCGATGGTGGTGGCGTCGAAGAGATCGGCGTTGAACGCGGCGTGAATGTGCACCGCGTCCGCCGGCTGCACGTAGAGCGTGAGGTCGAACTTCGAGGGCAGCACCGGCGCGCTCTGCGGCTCGAGTTGCACGCCCGGCAGGTCGAGGGGCCGGCTCTCGGGCAAATTCAGCACGTTGAAGAAGATCTGGAAGAACGGCGTGCGCGAGAGGTCCCGCTCCGGCTTCAGCTCGGTGAGCAGCCTCTCGAAGGGCACGTCCTGGTGGGCGAAGGCGCCGAGCGCCGTCTCCCGCACCCGCGACACGAGCTCCCGGAAGCTCGTCGCGCCGCCGACCTCCGTGCGCAGGACCAGGGTATTCAGGAACATGCCGATGAGCCCCTCGACCTCGGCCCGGCCACGGCCGGCGATGGGCGCCCCGACGACCACGTCGCTTTCGCCCGACAGCCGCGCGAGGAGCGCCTTGAAGCCGGCCAGAAGCACCATGAAGAGCGAGGCGTCGGCTTCCGAGGCGAGCCCCCGCAGGCGCGCCGAGAGCTCCGCCGGCAGCGTCAGATGGGTGTGGCCGCCGCGGTAGCTGCGCACCGCCAGCCGCGGCCGGTCGAGGGGCAAACCGAGGCCCGCCGGAGCGCCGGCCAGCCGCTCGCGCCAGTAACCGAGTTGGCGTTCGCTTTCGGCCCCGCTCAGGGCGCGGCGTTGCCACAGGGCGTAGTCGCCGTACTGCACGGGCAAGGGCGGCAGCCGCGGCGCGCGGTCTTCGAGCCGGGCGCGGTAGAGCTCGCCCAACTCGTCGAGCAGAATGGGCACCGACCAGCCATCGAACACGGTGTGGTGGAGCACCAGCTGGAGCCGCGCCCGCTCGGGCGCTTCGAGGATCACGAGGGCCCTCAGCAAGGGGCCCTGGTCGAGCTCGAAGCCGGTCAGGGCGGCGTCGGCCAAGACGGCCTCGGCGGCGGTCGCGACCCGGTCCGCCGGCAGGTGCCGGAGGTCGACGACGGGCAAGGGCACCGGACCCGGGGGCGCCACGATCTGCACCGGCTGGCCGTCCACGGCCTCGAAAGTGGTGCGCAGACTTTCGTGGCGCGCTACCACCCCGGCCAACGCCGCCGCCAGACCAGCCCAATCCGGACGGCCCACGAGACGGGCGGCAAAAGGCAGGTTGTGGGCAGCCGTGCCGGGCTCGAAGCGTTCGAGCACCCACACGCGCTCCTGGCTGTAGGAGGCCGGCGGCGGCTCGGCGGAGGTGCGCGGCAGCAACGCGGGGGCCGTCACCCCGGCGTCTGGGCTCAGCTCACCGAGGGCACGGGCGAGCTCGGCCACAGTGGGGCCTTCGAACAACAGTCGCAGGGGGACTTCCAGGCCGAGCTCGGAGCGCAGGCGCGACACCAGCTGGGTGGCCTTGAGCGAGTGACCGCCCAGGTCGAAGAAGCGCTCGTGAATCCCAACACGGGGCAGCCCGAGCACCGCGGCGAAGTGCTCGGCCAGGGTGGCCTCAAGGGCGCTGCGCGGAGTGTCGTCCCCAGTTTCGCGGCGCGGACCAACGCCGGGGTCGAGGGCGGCCAAGGCCCGGCGATCCACCTTGCCGTTGGGGTCGAGCGGCAGTTCGGCAACGAACACGAACCGCGCCGGCACCAGGGGCGCGGGCAGCCGGGAGGCCAGGTGGGAACGGAGGGGCGGCTCCCCGTGGCTGCCCTCTTCGCCGCTGATCACCAAAAACGCGACCAGGTCGACCTCGGCAGCTTGCCGAACCACCGCCACCGCCGCCGCCTGGACCTCGGGGTGGCTCGCCAAGGCGGCCTCGATCTCGCCCAATTCGACGCGGAAGCCGCGGATCTTCACCTGGCCGTCGAGGCGCCCGGCAAACTCGAGGGTGCCGTCGGGCCGCCAGCGCGCGGCGTCTCCGGTGCGGTACATCCGGGCGCCGGGCGTCGGAGCCCACGGATCGGGCAGGAAGCGCTCGGCGGTGAGCCCCGGTCGCCCCAGATAACCGCGGGCAACGCCCAGGCCACCGGCATGGAGCTCGCCGAAGACCCCCTCGGGCACCGGCTCGCCGTCCCGATCGAGCACATAGACCTGGGTGTTCGAAATCGGCCTGCCGATCGGCACCGGCCGCGCCAGGTCCGCGGCGGAGGTCATCACGTGGCAGGTCGTGAAGGTGGTGTTCTCGGTGGGGCCGTAGCCGTTCACCAGGGCCGCTCCCGGGGCCAAGTTCGCGACCACCCGCTCGACCAGGGCTGGAGCCAGCACGTCGCCCCCGGCGAGCACCCGGCGCACCCCCGCGAGCGCGGCGGCCTCGTGTTCGGCCATCTGATGGAACAGACCGGCGGTCAACCACAGGGTCGTCACCCGGAAGCGGGCCAAGTCACCGGCAATCTCGGCCAAGGAGCGCTGCCCCGCCGGGGGGATCGCCAGGCAAGCGCCGTTCAGTAGCGGTCCCCAGATCTCGAGCGTCGCAGCGTCAAAGGACGTCGGGGCCAGTTGCAGGAAGACGTCATCCGCCGTGATCGCCAGGAAGTTGGCCTCTCGGACCAGCCGCACGACCGCCCCGTGGGACACCGCGACGCCCTTCGGCCGGCCCGTGGAACCCGAGGTGTACATGACGTAGGCGAGGTGATCCGGCCGAACTGAAGTTCGGCCGCTACCCCGGGAAGACTCCTGGACGTCAGGGTAGCGGCCCGCCGTCAGGCCGGCCGACTCGCCAGCCCCCCCGAAA
>JANRLG010000277.1:0-9590 GCA_033762835.1 Thermoanaerobaculia bacterium | reverse complement strand
AAGCCATGGCCCCGGGGCTCGGCGTCGGTCGTGGAACGAGGGGCAGCGGGGGTCGGCAGGGGCGATCCAGAAGCCATTCACGGTCTCCTTGGGGTGAGGAAGGCAAATGAAAAACTCCTCGAACAGCGCGGGAGATCCGACCCTGGTTGGCCCTGACAGCAGAGAAAACAAGGACGGCACCTTCGCGCACGTCGAAGAAGTGACGCTAGTTTGCGGGAGGTTTCAGGGCCCTGTCAAGGCGCGGCCCACAAGATATTGTGGTCGTAATATTCGTGTGCACCAGGATTAGTGGGACTTCTCGAGGTGGGACCGAAGAGGGGCGCAGCAAGCGGCGCCCCTACCAAAGGCAAGAAACAGCAGTGCTGAGCTGCTCGCGCTGGAATCTCGACGTAGGGTGCGCCCTCTTCACTCGACCGGCTCGACCCGAATCTTCCCGGCGGCCGCGAGGCCGAGAGAGAACCGGCGGTCCCCGCGGGTGAGCTCGACGAGATCCGAGCCTTCAGGTCGGCGTTCCGCCACCACTTCCGTCCCGGGTACCAGGCCGAGCTCCTGGGCCAGCTGCAGGAACTGGGACTCCTGGTCGAGGACGCGGGTGACCCGCAGGCGGCGCCCGAGCGGGGCCGCCGCCAAGTCCCAAATCGGGCCGGCGGGGGCGGCGACACCGCCTTCCGGACCCGGAATCGGATCCCCGTGGGGGTCCACCTCCGGGCGGCCGAGCATTTCGTCCATCCGCTCGAGCAGGCGTTCCGAGATCACGTGCTCGAGGCGCTCCGCCTCCTGGTGCACCTCGCTCCAGTCGAGCCCCATGACTTCGACCAGAAAAAGCTCGACCAGCCGGTGGCGACGCAGCACGTGGGCCGCCAAACGCCGCCCGGCCTCGGTCAGGCGCACGCCGTTGTAGGGCTCGTGGGTGACGAGGCCACTTTCGGCCAGGGTCTTGACCATGCTCGTGGCGGTTCCCGGCACCACCTGCAGGGCCGCGGCGATGCGCCCGGTCGCCACCAAGCTCCCGGGTTGCGCTTCCTCGGCCAAGAGGATGGTCTTGAGGTAGTCCTCGACGGTGCTGGTCGTCACGGTTTCAGTGTACCCCAGGGTTGACTTTTGGCAACCCGCGACTATGATTTCGACATGTCAAAATCTTGGAGTCCGCCAAGAAAGCCAAGTAGCCTGCGCCAGCAGCAGCCGGCGCCACCCCGGACGGGGCAGGCTCCCTCGGCCGAACTGAAGTTCGGCCGCTACCTCAATAAAATCAATGATTTCCGGGGTAGTAGCGGCCGGCCTTCAGGCCGGCCGATCCGCGGCACGATGGCAGGTCTTGAGACCGTCTCAAAGACCTTCTTGGTCTCAGCCGCTCTCGGCCTCCACCTGCTGGGCTCGTTCCCCACCCACGCCGACACCAACCCGCTGATCACCGACCGCCCGGACTTCACCGAAAGCGCGGCCACCGTGACCGAGGGCCGCTTTCAGGTCGAAGGCGGGGTCACGGCCGAACGAACCGAGAACGAAACTGCCTGGACCGCGGGCGAGCTGCTCCTGCGCGTCGGACTCGCCGAGCGGCTCGAGCTGCGTGTGAGTGCGCCCTCCCACCTTTCGGGGCCGGGACCCGACGGCTTCGCGGACGGCGGCGTCGGCGCCAAGTTCCTGCTGGTCCCCGAGGCCCGCGGGTTCCGCCCGGCAACCGCCGTCATCGTGGCCACCTCGTTACCCTCCGGGGAGGCGCCGTTCCGCTCCACTTCCTGGCAGCCGGAGACCAAACTCTGCTTGGCCTGGGACGTGGCCGACGGCATCGGGCTCGCCGCCAACCTCAACTACGGACGCCCGGCCGAGGACGGCCGGCGCTTCGACGAGATCTCGGCGAGCCTGTCCGTGGCGGTCGAGCTGGCGCCCCAGTGGGGCGGCTACCTCGAGTGGTTCGGCTTCTCCCGCGAAGCGCCCGGCGGCGACGCCACGAACTACTTGAACACCGGCGTCACCTACCTCGTTCACGACGATTTCCAGCTCGACGCCCGGATCGGTGCCGGGCTCGGGGGCGACACCGCCGACTTTTTCGCTGGTCTGGGCGCTGCCGTGCGCTTCTAGGAGATTTACGTCATGAACCTACGACGCACCGCCGCCCTCGTGACCCTGCCGCTGCTACTCGCCTGCGGCCGGCCGGACGCCACCTCCCCCACCGGCCCGCCGCGGGTGCTCGCGACCACCGGCCTGGTGGCCGACACCGCCCGCCGCCTTGGCGGCGCGGAAGTCGTAGTGGAGGGCCTGATGGGGCCGGGGGTCGACCCGCACCTGTACAAACCCAGCGAGAGCGACGTCCGGCGGTTGTCCGAGGCCGACCTGATCCTCTACAACGGGCTCCATCTCGAGGGCAAAATGGCCGAGCTGCTCGAACGCTTGGCCCACGAGCGGCCGGTTGCCGCCGTCACCGCGGCGCTGCCGGCGGCCGCGCTGCGCTCGCCCCCGGAGTTCTCGGGCCAGCCCGACCCCCACGTCTGGTTCGACGTCGCTCTGTGGTCCGAGACCGTGGAGCCGGTGGCGGAGGCCCTGGCCCGCGTG
Organism: Thermoanaerobaculia bacterium; assembly: GCA_033762835.1. Taxonomy (GTDB): domain Bacteria; phylum Acidobacteriota; class Thermoanaerobaculia; order Multivoradales; family DATKCC01; genus JANRLG01. The sequence goes on along the minus strand of JANRLG010000277.1, from coordinate 7,040 downwards.
GCCCCGGCCCACCGCGAGACCTTCCGCGAGCGGGCCCGGGCCTACCGGGCGGAACTCGCCGAGCTCGATGCCTGGGTGCGAGCACGGGTGGCGGAGATTCCGCCCGAGCGCCGCGTTCTCGTCACCGCCCACGACGCCTTCGGCTACTTCGGCCGCGCCTATGGCGTCGAGGTGGTCGGGCTCCAGGGCATCTCGACGCTGTCCGAGGCCGGCCTGGCCGACGTCGAGCGGGTGGTCGATCTCGTCGCGAGCCGCAAGATCCCGGCGATCTTCGTCGAATCGAGCGTGCCCCGGCGCTCGATCGAGGCGGTGCAGGCGGCCGTGCGGTCGAAGGGCGGCGCGGTCGAGATCGGCGGCGAGCTGTACTCGGACTCCCTCGGCCCCGCCGACGGCCCGGCTGGCACCTATGTCGGCATGGTGAAGACCAACGTCGACCATTTGGTGACCGCCCTGGCCGGAGTCCGGCCGTGAGTGAGCCGCGGGAAGAAACCGCGATCGAGGTGCACGACCTGACGGTGGCTTACCGCACCCAACCGGTGTTGTGGGACGTCGACCTCCACCTCCCCGCGGGGCACCTGATCGCCGTCGTGGGACCGAACGGCGCCGGCAAATCGACGCTGCTGAAGGCCGTGCTCGGCCTCGTCAAGCCGGTCACCGGGTGGGTGCGCATCTTCGGTGCACCGGCTCAGCAGCGCCGCTCCTGGGTCGGTTACGTGCCCCAGCGCGAGAGCGTCGACTGGGACTTTCCGACCACCGCCGTCGACGTCGTGGAGATGGGGCTGTATGGCCAGCTCGGCTGGTTCCGCCGGCCTGGTCGTCGCCACCGCGAGCGCGCCCTCGAGTGTCTCGAGAAGGTCGGCATCCGCGATCTCGCCGACCGCCAGATCAGCCAGCTCTCGGGCGGCCAGCAACAACGGGTCTTCCTCGCCCGCGCCCTCGCCCAGGACGCCCGGTTGTACCTCATGGACGAGCCTTTCGCGGGCGTCGACGCCACGACCGAACAGGCCATCCTTCAGCTGCTCAAGGAGCTCATGTCCGAGGGTCGCACGGTGGTGGCGGTGCACCACGACCTCCAGACGGTGAGGGAGTATTTCGATCACGTGGTACTGCTCAACCTGCGGCTGATTGCCGCCGGGCCGGTCGCGACCACCTTCACCGCGGAAAACCTCCAACGCACCTATGGCGGGCGCTCGACGGTGCTGACCCAGGCCGCGGAGGAGTTGCTCGGGCGTGGCGCTTTCGACCGTACCTCCGCCGGCCAGGTCGATTGACCATGGAGATGTCCTTCACCGTCCGCAACGTCCTTGCCGGAGCCACGCTGCTCGGGGCCGTGGGCGGCGTACTCGGAGGTTTCGCATTCCTGCGCCGGCAGTCGCTCCTGGGCGACGCCCTGGCCCACGCCACCTTGCCCGGGGTCTGCCTGGCCTTCCTGCTCACGGGCAGCAAGGCCCCCCTGGTGCTCTTCACCGGGGCACTCATCGCCGGGCTGATCGGCGCCCTGGCGATCCTGGGCGTCGTGCGCGGCAGCCGGATCAAAGAAGACGCTGCCATCGGCACCGTCCTCTCGGTCTTCTTCGGCTTCGGCATCGTGCTGCTGTCGCGGGTCCAACGCTCCCCCGCCGGCAATCAGAGTGGGCTCGACAAGTTTCTCTTCGGCCAAGCCGCGACGCTAGTCGAAAGCGACGTCGCGTTGATGGCCCTGACCGGCGGGTTGGCCCTCGGCACGGTGCTGCTGCTCTACAAGGAATTCAAGCTCGTGACCTTCGACCGCGGCTTCGCCGCCAGCCTCGGCCTACCCACGATCCGTCTGGACGTGGCGCTGACTCTGCTGCTGGTCATGGTGGTGGTCATCGGCCTGCAAACCGTGGGGGTCGTGTTGGTGGTGGCAACCCTCGTGACCCCCGCCGCCGCGGCGCGCCAGTGGACCGACTCCCTGGGCCGCATGCTGCTGCTCTCGGGCCTGCTCGGGGCGGGGGCGGGAGCCGTGGGGGCCTGGGTATCGGCCAGCGCTCCGCGGGTGCCGACGGGGCCGGTCATCGTTTTGGCCGGTGCGGCGGCGCTTTTGGTGTCGTTGTTCCTGGCGCCGCGCCGCGGCCTGCTGTGGTCCTATTGGCGGGAGCGCCGGCTCGCGGCGCGCATTCGCCGCGAGAACCTGCTCAAGGACCTCTACCGCTACGGCGAACGCCTGGGCGGCGACTTCGCCGCTCCGGTGCCTCTGATCCACCTGCGCGGCGTGCGCGGGCAAGGGCTCGGCGAGCTGCGCGGAGCCACCGCGCGGCTGGCTCGGGAGTCCCTCGTCGAGCGTATCGGGGACGCCCTGCGCCTCACCGGTGGCGGCGTCGAACGGGCCGCCTCGGTGGTGCGCAAACACCGGCTCTGGGAGCTGTACCTGACGCGCCGTCTGGCGCTGCCGCTCGACCACGTTCATCGTGACGCCGAGACCATGGAACACGCCCTCGATGACGGCGCCGAAGCGCGGCTCGACGAGATCCTCGGCTACCCGCCCACGGACCCTCACGGCCAGCCCATTCCGCGCCCCGGGGGCCGAGCGTGACCTCGGCCCTGGGCATCATCCTGGTCGGGGCCGTGGTGGCCGCCAGCTGCGCACTGGTGGGCTCGTTCCTGCTGCTCCGGCGGGTCACCTTGATGGGCGACGCCATCAGCCACGCCGTGTTGCCGGGCATCGTGCTGGCTTTTCTGTTTTCGGGCAGCCGGGCGGCCGGGCCGATGATGCTCGGCGCCGCCGCCCTGGGGCTGCTCACGGTGTTCTTCGTCGAACTGTTCCACCGTAGCGGGCGGCTCAAGGAGGACGCTTCGATCGGCGTCGTCTTCCCGGCCTTGTTCTCCCTCGGGGTGATCCTTATCACCCGTTATGCCGGCCAGGTGGATCTCGATCTCGACTGTGTGCTCTACGGCGAGATCGCCTACGCGCCGCTCGACGTCTTCCGCCTCGGCGGGGTGGCTCTCGGGCCGCGGGCGCTGTGGAGCAACGGCGTCATCCTGCTGTTCAACGCCCTGTTCGTGACCGTGTTCTACAAGGAACTCAAGCTCTCGACGTTCGACAGCGAGTTGGCAGCCGCCCTCGGCTTCGCCCCGCTGCTCATCCACTACGGGCTGATGACCGCGGTGTCGGTGACCGTCGTGGGCGCCTTCGAATCCGTCGGCGCCATCCTGGTCGTGGCGATGCTAGTGGTGCCACCCGCCACGGCGTACCTGCTGACGGACCGGCTGGCTCACCTGCTGGCGCTGGCCATGGCGTTCGGCGTCCTGTCGTCCGTGGGCGGCTACGGCTTGGCCCGTCTGTTCGACGTCGGCATCGCCGGCGCCATGGCGGCCGTCACCGGCCTGCTGTTCACCCTGGCGTTGCTGTTTTCACCTCAGCACGGGCTGGTCGCCCGAGCCCTGCGTCACCGCCGCCTGGGCAATCGCTTACTGGGCCGCATTGCGTTGCTCCACCTCTCGGGGACCGAGGGTGGCATCGAAGTAGCGATCCTGCGGGAGCGCTTCGCCTGGCATGGCCGGCAGCTCCGGCGAGCCCTCGACGAGCTCGCCGGCCATGGCCTCGTCACTCTCGAGGGCACGACCGCTCGCCTGACCGCGGCCGGCGCCCGAGCCGCCGAGGCGGCGGGCGCCGCGGAGATCGGCCACCCTCTGGCCAGGCCGCCGGTCGGGCTGCCGAAGCCCGACTCGGATCAGGCGTCGGCCTTCGGCTCCTGAGCCTCGGGCTCCGGCGCGGGCGCCGGGGCCGCGGCGGGCGGCGCCGGAGAAGCCAACTTCGCCAGCGAGTTCTCGGCTTCCGCCGCCTCACTCGCAGCTTGAGCACGCTTCAACTTCTCGGCACTGCCGTTGGGCGCCAGGATCATGGTCATCTGGCGGCCTTCCATGCCGCGGGTGCGGAACTCCACGACCGCGATGTCAGCCAACTGCTGGGTGACACGATCGAGGATCTCGGCACCGAGTTCGGGGCGGCGCAACTGCCGGAAGCGGAAGAACACCGTGACCTTGACCTTGTTGCCCTTGGACAAAAAGCCGCGCGCCAGCGCCGTCTTGCGGTCGCGGTCGTGCTGATCGATGGTCGGGCGGTACTTGACCTCCTTGACCTCGATCGTGAAGGTCTTCTTCTTGGCCTCGCGTTCCTTCTTCTGCTTTTCGTAGCGAAGCTTGCCCCAATCGAGGATGCGGCAGACCGGCGGATCGGCGGAGCCGCCGACTTCGACCAGATCGAGGCCCTTCTCGCGGGCGCGAGCGCGAGCTTCTTCGACCGGCACGATACCGAGTTGGGTGCCGTCCTCGTCGATCAGCCGAACGGGGCTCTTGCGGATCTGATGGTTGATCCGCGCGTCGGGAGTCTTTTGCTGCGGAGGAGCGATTGCCATTCTCCTTTCTATGTGGACCGACGACGGATGCCCGTCAGGGGCATACCCGGGCCGGTTTGGTTACGAACCGTTCTGTGAATGGTAGCGCCGCGAGCTTGGAAACCCAAGCCTCCGAGGCGAGACGCGCAAGTGTACGACGATCCATGCCGCGGATCAGCAACGATCGCCGGGCCGCAACGGCAGCACGCGGCAGTTGACCCCGAGGGTGAGGATCTGGCGTTCCAAGGCCTCGGGGGTGCCGGTCAATGCGGGGAGCGTCCCCCAGTGGATGCCCACGACCTCCCGGACCCCGAGAAAGCGGCAGGCACGGGCGGCCTGGGCCGGGTCCATGGTGAACCGGCCGCCGATCGGCAGGAACGCCAACTCCGGCCGGTGGATCTCGCCGATCAGCTGGAGATCGAGGAACAGCGCCGTGTCCCCGGCGTGGTAGAAGGTGAAGCCCTCGGCCAGGTGGATGACGAAGCCTGCCGGGTGGCCCGCATAAATATGTTGCCCGCCGTCTTCCAAGCTCGACGAATGGTCGGCCCGCACCATGGTGACTTGGCAGCCGGCCACCTCCACCGTGCCGCCCAGATTCATAGCGATAGCGTGGCGCGCACCGCGGGCCCGTAACCACTGCACGATCTCGAAGTTCGCCACGATCTGGACGTCGGGATGGTGGGCCAGGATCTCGACGATGTCCCCTAAATGGTCGTCGTGCCCGTGGGTGATGAGCACGACGTCGAGCCGCTCCAGATGCTGGAGGTGCGGCGGGCAGGCCGGGTTGGTGCGGGTCCAAGGGTCGATCAGGATCACTTCGCCCGTCGGCAGGTCGCAGCGGACGGTCGAGTGACCGAGATAGGTGAAGGTAGGCCGCGGGTGGTTCATCGCTTCGTCGAATCCCAGAACTTACTGCGCAGTCTACCAGGGCCTCGAATCATCCTGCCGGTTCTGAACCCACGGAAAAGGAAAACGGCGATGGGCCTCGCGACCCACCGCCGTCCTCGTGCGATCCGTCGAACTCAGTTGAAGAAGTTCCGGCGGAGCTTATCGTTGAACTGGTGCTCGGTGAGCCGGTAGTAGATGGTCTGGGCGTCGCGGCGGGGCGCGACGAGACCGTAGGCGCGAAGCTTGGCGAGGTGCTGCGAGACGGCCGAAACCGACACGCCGAGCATCTCGGCCAGATCGCACACGCACATCTCCTTGGCGTTCTCGAGCAGATACAGGAGCTTGAGACGGGTGGAGTTGCCGGCGAGGTTGAGGAGTTCCGCCGACTCGTCGAGATCGGGGGAGTTGTCGAGGATCGACCGGATGTCCGCGACTTCCTTGACGTTCTGGACCTTCTGGACCTGAGACTTCATTCTGTGCCTCCAGTTTCTAGAGATTGTCTCTAGTGTTTCCGCATCCCTGCTACCGGCTGTGCGCCTTCCCCATCGAAGAACGCGACTCACGGGTAACCTCGGATCACGGCAATAGCCCTTTTCATAGTCATCGGCCCTAAGATGCTGGCTCTGCACATATGGCTAGCAGCCGAGTCATCTCGTTCGCGGGACCGAATTCTGGAGGGGCAGCAACCCTCTCGTCGGGGGACGAGTGCGAGGATTATACGGAGATTCGGGAAGACTTCCATCCGCATTTTTCGACTTCGCTCGTCCGGATTAGGATCGCGTGGTAGCCCACGCTGCGAACAAGACGTTCAACGGTGCGCTAACCAGGAGTATTCCCAGAGAGATGCAAGTGTCTAAGAGACTTTCGACGGGCCTACTGGCCCTGGCCCTGGTCGCCCTCGGCCGAACCGCCGCGGCAGAGGAAACCTGGTACCGACTCGATGCCGACGGGGAGGCGGCGGGGTGGACGGTGGAGCGACGCCTCACCGAGGGCGACCAGGTGATCACCGAATCCGAGCTCTCCTTGAACCTCCGGCGGGGGGGTGCCGAGCTCCGGCTCAGTATCGCCAGCCGCTGCGTCGAGACCGCGGCGGGCAAACCCGTCGAGTGCACCAGCCGCCAAAACTTCGGCGACGGTATCGAAGCCACCGTCGAGCGCTTCCGCTTCGGGCCCGACGACATCGAGTTGATCTCCGAGCAGGGTGGACGCTCACGCAGCAGCCGCCACCCCTTGCCGACCGGCGAGTGGTACATGCCCGCGGCCGGCGAGCGGGCGGTGCGCGCTCACCACGCCTCCAAGATCGAGCGCTACACGATCCGCATCTTCGACCCCGCTGCCGGCCTCGAACCGCCGAGCCTGGTGCGCAGCCGTTCCGGGGAACCCGTCGACATCACGCTGCCCGGCGGCAAGACCGTCCGGGCGCAGACCTGGCGCGAGGAGTCGAGCCTCGCCCCGGGCGTCTTCTCGTGGCTCGACTTCGACGCCGAGGCCGACGTCGTGCGGGCGCGCATCGACATCCTCGGCGTGGAGTTGCTCGTCCAGCGCACGGACAAGGCCACGGCCCAGGCCGGTACCGGGGCCTTCGAGACGGTGACCGAGGCCGTCATCACGCCGGACCGGCCGATCCGCAACGCCCGCCGCGTGACCCGCGGGGTGTACCGGCTGACCGCTCGCGACGGCGAGTTGCCGGAGCTCCCCGCGACCGCGGGCCAGGCGGTCGAGCTCGCCCCGGACCGCCGCAGCGCCCGAATCACGGTCACCACCCAAGGTGGCCCGGCGGTCACCGGCGAAAACCTG